>JADGPH010000216.1 GCA_017882555.1 Thermoleophilia bacterium | reverse complement strand
GTACTGATGACCTGCGAGCGACCTCGCGAGAGCCTGCCCGCAGGACCACAAGCGGGGAGGTTCCACAATGAGCGGACGCTATCCGGTCCAGGTCGAGGGTCAGCTGGACGAGCCCCTGTCCCGCTGGCTGTGGCTTGTCAAGTGGTTCCTCGCCCTGCCGCACATCATCGTGCTCGCGTTCTTGTGGATCGCCTTTGTGGGTGCCACCCTCGCCGCGTTCGTGGTGCGCCTGTTTACCGGGCGCTATCCGCGCGGCCTGTTCGAGTTCAACGTCGGCGTAATGCGGTGGACCTGGCGGGTCAACTACTACGCTGTCGGCACGCTCGCGACCGATCGGTATCCGCCGTTCACGCTGGCCGACGTGCCCGACTACCCGGCGCGCCTGAGCATCGCCTACCCCGAGGCAACCGGGCGCCGCGGCCTGCCACTGATCGGCTGGTGGCTCCTTGGGATCCCGCAGTACGTCATTGCTGGCATATTGGCGGGCGGTTGGGGACTGCACCCGGTGAGTCTCATCGGTGTACTGGTATTGGTCGCCATGGTGATGCTGCTCATTGGCCGCACCTACCACAGGGGTATCTTTGACCTCGTGATGGGATTCAATCGTTGGTCGCTTCGCGTGACCGCGTACGCCGCCTTTATGACCGACGAGTACCCGCCGTTCCGGCTCGACCTCGGCGGTACGGAGCCCACCACGCACGGCATGCCGCCGGTGTCGGCCGACTCCCCGACGGTCCCTGGTGGGTCGTGACAACGGCGCTATTGGCAGGTGTGAAGAGGAACCGGGGGCACGGGCTCGGCTCGGTGCCGGCGGGATCCCGATACCGTCGCCGTGGCCACGAGCTTCGCGCATCTGAGCGTGGTGGCTGTCGAGGCGCGTGACCCCACGGGTGACCAGGGAACTCAGGGGAGATGGGCAATCTCGATGCATCTGGAGTGTGATCACGGACTCGAGCCCCCCAAGCGGATCGTGGCCCCCCTGGAACCGTGCCTACTTCGCAGCGTAATCGGCCGCGCATCTCCGCGATGATGCGGTGAGCGAATCCGGAGCGGAACGGCCGACCCGAGACGCCGATGAAGGACCCGCTGCTCCGATCGGCGGCGCGATGCTGTTGGACGCGCTGCTGCCAGAGTTCGACGCCTCGCGTACCGAGCACCGCATTGTTCCCGGCGACCTGGAGGCGGTCTACCGCGCGACGCGTGAGGCGGACTTCGTGCGCGCCTGGCGCGAGTCTCGGGCCGTGAGGGTCATGTTTGCGCTGCGCGCCGTCGGCGAGCAGATGGTCTCGCGGCTCGCTCGTCGACCGCGTGCCATCACGGCTGAGCCAGAGCATCTGCGCCTTGGCGATCTTCCTCGGCAGGGTGAGTGGGTCCTGTTGGGTGAGCGGGCACCGACCGAGATCGCGTTCGGGGTCATCGGCCGTTTTTGGGCCGGGGAGACCGTCTGGCGGCAGATCGACGCGACGCAGTTCGCGTCCTTCGATCAGCGAGGTTTCGGCAAGATCGCTTGCAACTTCTCTCTTCGTCCGTATGGCCGGCGGGGCACGCTCGTCACCTACGAGTGCCGGACGCACGTAACCGATGCGCGGTCACGCCGCGGTTTCATGCGCTATTGGCGTCCGTTGGCACCGTTCATCGGGGTCGTGATGCGTGCGCAGTTGCGCGTGATCGAAGACCAGGCTGGGCATGAATCCGCATGATCGGACGTGAGACAGACGGGACGGACTCTGCCTGGTAAATCGTTGATGGGACCGGACACGCGATGACCGTTGACTGCTCGACGGAGCGCGACCTGGTTCGAGGGACCCGCCGGTAACGCGGCATCCAACGCAGCCGTCCGTGGTCTGCAAAATGGCCACGAGTCGGTTCGACTCCGAGCGTCGCCGCCGCGAAGACCACGATGGAGACTGGGTTGCGAGGTGCGGTCAGTCTGTTCGGCGGGTCGTTGAGTATCCACTCAACGTCCCCCAAGGACGCCTGAATCGGTGCCTGGCTCTTTCACGGACTGTTCGACGCGATCGCTCAGGCCAGCGACGGTTGCGCTCCCGGGCGCTCGATGGACGACGACAGTATTGCGGGTACCGTCCGGGCACCGCCTGCGACTTGTCGTGCCGTTCCCGGTGCGCACTGCCGATCAGCGGTGCACACGCCGGATCCGCCCAACGTCAGGGTTCTCGGCAAACGCACCCGATGGGACTGCGGATGCGCGTCGCGCGTCCCAAGCCATGTGCCTCCCGATGGCGTGGAGGCCTGGGCCACCTCGGCCTACGAGTGCTCGCTGCTCGATCTCCGGCACCAACAGGGCGGCTTCGCGTTGCGTGCCGCGGTACCACGCACAACGCTGCACTCCGTGCGGCCGACTAGATACACAAACACTCCGCCACAATCTTCAGACACCCGCGACAGCGAAGAGCGACGCCGTGACGGTCCCGCACGCCGACGTAGGTCGGCCATCGCCCACACCGGCACCGTGGCTGTGCGCCGCGACGTGTGATCTCTCGGACGAGGTCCTGTGTCAACTGCTCGCGCAGATCCATCGTGCGCCTCCTAGTTGAGCGCTATTGGCTCGAGTGATGTGTTCCACTTTGAGAACGCCGGCCCTTCAGCCGCGAGCACCTCGCCGAGCGCCAAAGTCCCACCGGCAATCGCGACGCGCGACATAGCCTCAACAACGTTCCGTCGGGCGAGTCTGCAAAGCGGGTTCATCTCAGCTCCTGCGGTGCGTATTTCACAGCAAATGCGGCGGGCGAAACGACGAAGCCCTCACACGTTCTATTCGAGTGCTGATTCGCAAGTGCAGCAACTCCCCGTTTGGCGGGGACGGGAGACTCGCCCTAGCCGCACGCTCGGGAAAGCGCTCGTCCAAATGGCTAATTCTGGCCATTTGATTGCGAAATCAAGCTGTCCAGTCGGCGGCACGCGCCCGCGGCGCTCCCCAGGGAGACGAGTACTGGCCGACCGCGTGACCGACCACCAAGCAGCAGCGTCACGACACGCCGGGCATCTGCTTCGCGCGGATCTGGTCGTGGCCGACGCCGTCGGCGCCAGGCAGAAGAGGGGCACCCACGCGTTGGGTCGGCTGTGCGCAATGATGCGCCGATACGGCCAGGAGGATCGAAGGTGCACCAATCACCCGTGCAAGAACCACCGCTGGCGCTGCTCTTCGACGTCTTTGGGACGTGCGTCGACTGGCGATCGGGAATCGTCCGCGACGGCGAGGCGTTGGGGCTCCGGCTCGGTCTTCGCGGGGTTGATTGGGCGGCGTTCGCCGACGCCTGGAGGGCGCGGTATCAGCCGCAACTGGACACCGTGCGATCCGGTACGCGTGCGTGGACGACACTCGACGTGTTGCACCGGGAGGCGCTCGAGGATGTGCTTGACCAGTTTCGGATCGACATCGACAGCGCCGATCGTGACGCACTGACGCTCGCCTGGCACCGCCTTGATCCCTGGCCGGACACGTGCGAAGGCCTGACACGGCTCAAGCGGCGCTTCGTCATCGCGCCCAACTCCAATGCCCACATCGCGCTGCTTGTGGACATCGCACGGTGGGCGAGGCTGCCGTGGGACGTCGTCCTCGGGGCCGAGATCGCACACGCCTACAAGCCCGACCCGGAGGTCTACCTGCGTAGCGTCGAGGCGCTTCGGCTCGATCCCTCGCAAGTCATGATGGTTGCCGCCCACAATGGCGACCTGCTTGCGGCCGCGCGCTGTGGCCTCAGGACCGCGTTCGTACCGCGTCCAACCGAGCATGGCCCCGGCCAGACGACCGACCTGCGCCCCGAACACGAGGTGGACCTCGTAGTCACGAACTTCGTCGAGCTGGCCGAGGCGCTCGGAGCCTGAACGGTCCGTCGAGAAATCAGGCGATGGGTCCTCACGCTCGTGGTACCCCTAGAGCGTGTGCGCGGGTTTGGCAGCGGACGGCTCGAGCCGGAGCACGAGAAGCGCCTGCCCGGAGTCACGCGCGATGACCAGCCCGCGGATCTGATTCTCAGGGATTGCGGTGACACCGACGATCGAGGCCCCGCCTTCATAGTCGGCGAGCCAGGTACCCGCGACCTCATGCCGGCCGCCGATACCGAGCACGATGAGCTGGCAGCGGGTTCCTGGCCGGACTCCGATGATGCGAAGCCCCACGGTGGTTCCCGCGGGTACCGACGTCAGCGCTGCGTGACCGGACACATGTGTCGTCGGACTCGTGGCCGCGATGGTAAGGGGGACGGGGCCTCGTGGCGGACTCGTGAGCTCGCGTACGCCAAGGAGCCCCACCACAAGGACCGCAAACGCGCCCACGACCGCGATGCTTTGGCGCCGCCGACGACCACGGCGGCGGCCGTGGAGCTCGGCAAGCAGCCGTTCGGCACCTCCCGCACGCGGGGCACGGTCCGTCGCGAGATCGTCTGGGGAGATGCGTCCCAACAGCCCGGGCAGCACGGCGAGGCCGGCAAGCTCGTCGCGACACGTCGCACACCGCTCCAAGTGCGACGCCACTCGCACCCGCTCCCCGGGATCGAGCGCCCCGAGTAGGTAGGCGCCGAGGTCAACGCGAACCGCGTGGCAGTCCGGCGAGGTCATTGGCTTGTCCATCCGCCTTCCTCAAGGACGAGTTTGAGCGTGCGCAGCGCGTAGTAGGTGCGGGATTTCACGGTGCCGGGGGGGATGCCCAGAATTGCGGCGGCCTCGGCGACCGACCGTCCTCGATAGTAGGTCTCCATCAGCACCTCACGATGTTCTGCGCTGAGCGCCCGGAGCGCGTCGGCCAGCTGCCAGGCATCGAGCGCCCGATCGAGGTGGTCGACCTCGGCGATGCCGTCGAGCGCCCCCGGAGGTGCGTGCGGCCGAGAGGCCGCGGCGGTCCGCTGCCGATCGATCGCAAGATTCCGCGCGACCGTCATCAGCCAGGGTCGCAGTGGGCGGCCGTCGGCGGCCAGTCGCCCGGCACTCCGCCACGCACGGAGGATGGTCTCTTGGACGATATCCTCGGCGCTCGTACGTTCGCCGGTAATGCGCATGACGTACCCAAGCAGCGCCCTGGCGTGCTCGTCATACAACGCACGCACAAAGTCATCGTCCGTCGCAGCATCGAAAGATGTGCTGGTCACACCCCTGACACGTATTCGGGCTGTCCATCGGTTCATCTGGGTGTCTGACACGGCCATAGCCGCCGATCGGCGGATGGCGTGGTTCTTGTGGGGGATCGCCCCGCGAGGCCGAGCGCGCGGCATGCGGCGTTGGTCGCGATCACGACAACGGCTCTGCGGCGGTGCGGGTCGATTCGCGCGGCTGACATACGAGTGATAGAAGCACACCAGAGCCGTGTAGATCGTCCCGCGAGGTGATTGCGAGGGGTCACCAATGGCCAGCTGCGCCGCAGTCCGGAACCGACGCGCCACCGGGGTTGCGGTCCGAAAGCGGTTCGGTGAAGTCGTCCTTGAGGAAGCCTCTCGTCGTGAGGTGATGAACCTAACGTGGTCTCGGCACGTGAATCAGGTGTGGACCCAAACGGACTTCACCGAAGGGCAACCCCCGGTCAGCGCCTCGTGCACACCGATGCGCGACCAGTGGTGGCCGGCCCCTCCCCTCGCACCCATCTACCGAGAGGTACTCGATGAGCACACGACGCCAGCGTCTCGGACTTGCGGCCATCACGGTGGCCGTACTGGCGGCCGGAGGTGCATCGGCTGTGGGTGCCGTCACGGGCCCGTCCTACCCGTGGCAGGCGCCCACACCACCGGCGACCCACAGCAGCGCCGTCAAGCCGAAAGCCCATGGCCTACTCGTTATCGAAATCACCCTGAAGCCATTCGGCCACATCCTCGCCACCCCCCGCAAGCTGGCCCTCTACACGTTCACGGCGGAACGTAGGGATCACAAGGTCCACTGTCTGGGTGTCTGTGCAACA
The DNA here is from genome assembly GCA_017882555.1 of Thermoleophilia bacterium. GTDB lineage: Bacteria > Actinomycetota > Thermoleophilia > Miltoncostaeales > Miltoncostaeaceae > CAITWD01. Next base: position 21 of record JADGPH010000216.1, on the reverse strand, counting down.
GTCTGGCCACCGTTGACCGTG
>JADGPH010000215.1 GCA_017882555.1 Thermoleophilia bacterium | reverse complement strand
CGCCGAGCGGGGCGCTCATGCTTCTGACCAGACGGCGGCCCTCGACCCGACCGACCTGCATCGAGCCACCGCCAAGGTCGATGAACCAGCCGTCGGAGAGCGTGCTGCCGTTGACCACGCCGAGATAGCCGTACCAGGCTTCCTGCTCGGCGGAGAGCACCCGCACGTCAAGGCGCCCGGCCGAGAGCACCTCAAGGACCTCGGGCTGGTTGACCGCTTCGCGCACAGCGGATGTCGCGACGATGTCGACGGTCTGGATCCCGGCGGCCTCGCAATAGGCCGCGTAGAGGTGGGCGGCGCGCGATGCTCGGGCGAGTGCGGGAGCGCTGAGCCGCCCATCTTTGATTCCCTCAGACAGTCTGACCGGTTCGCGGATCTCGTCGATCAGGCGAAACCACTTGCCCGGGACGTACCGGTAGACCACGAGGCGAAACGAGTTCGAGCCCATGTCGATCACTGCGCGCGTGCGGTCACTTGGGGCGTGAGGGTCGATCGTCATGTCGCGCGCGAGGTGGCTAGTTATTGGGGGTTCTAGGGATCTCGTGCAAGAAGGGGCGTGTGGCCGCCGGGGCCAGTGCGATGCGCCCCTCGGCAAGGTCCGTCAGTGGCTTCCCCGCGATTTCGTAGCGCCATCCGATCGCAAGCGGAGAGTCGACGACCTCGCGGGCGCCGATCCGCCCCCACAGGTAGGTCTCGATTTCATCGCGGGTGGCGACGAGGCTTGGCGCAAGATCGGCCTCCGCGGCGCGTGCGGTGACGAGGATCTGCCCCAATGGCCCGAGGGTGTCCATGCGCGCTTGCAGTTCGGGGCCAGGGGCAGGGGGGAGGTGAATCGGGTCCGCTTCAGCGCCCGACGTGATCGCTTTGAGCAGGCCCTCAAGGTCGGAGGCGCGCATGCGTTCGGGGAGCCCGCGCTCTCCCGCCAGTTGGTTGGCGCTCTTCGGCCGACGCCGTGCGATCTCGAGCAACGTCCGGTCGGGCACGATCCACGCGGTTGGGCGGTCGCGGCGCACGGCCTCGCGTTCACGCCACCCGGCGAGGGCCCGTAACACGGCTCGATCCGCGGGGGAGAGCTTGCCTTGGCCTTTCACGCGACGCCAGACCTCGTCCGGGTCGGGGACCCAGCGAGACGCCGGCCCGTAGCGACGCGCCATCTCTTCGGAGATCCATGCGGTGCGCCCCAAGCGACCCGCGCGGGCGAGGAACTCGTCAGCAAGTTCCACCAGATGTGCGACATCGGCTGCCGCATAGCTGAGCTGACGATCGCTCAGTGGGCGGCGGCTCCAGTCGGTGTACTGCTCGCCCTTGTCGAGCTTCACCTTGAGGCCGCGCTCCAACAGCACGCCAAGCCCCTGGCCGGACCCAATGCCGACAAAACCGGCCGCGAGCTGCACGTCCAACACCGACGCGGGCCGTGTTCCGAACTGCATGCCCAGGAGCGTCAGGTCCGATGAGGGTGCGTGCATGACCACATCGACCGCGGGGTCGGCCACGAGTGCGGCGATGGGGCCCAGCGGCGCCCCTTCGATCGGGTCGATCAGGTGGACCCGGCCGTCGATGGCGACCTGCGCCAGACATGCCATCGGGGCATACGAGCGTTCCCAAAGGAACTCAAAGTCCAGTGCAATCCTGCCGTGCTCATGGGCGGCGGCCACCACGGCGGCGACTCCACCGGGGTCGCGGATGACCTCTGATGACGATGTTTGAGTCACGGTCGCTACCCTACCCGCTTGTGGAAGTCGTTCAGGTCTCAAAGAGTTTCGGTGCGCGGGAAGTGTTGCGCGAGGTCTCGTTTCGGGTCCAGCCCGGTGAGCGCCTGGCGGTCGTCGGGCGCAACGGGGAGGGGAAGACCACCCTTTTGCGGATCCTCGCGGGGCTCCTGGCCCCAGATAGCGGACGAGTCAACCTCCCCAAGGGTGCGCGGATTGCCCTGCACGACCAACGCCCGCCGCTGGAGGTTGCGGGTCGGACGCTCGAACAGTATGTCGCCGAGGGCATGGCCGATGCGATTGCGGCCGAGGTCGAGCTTGCCGAGCTTGAGGCCCGCATGGAGGCAGGTGAGGCAAGCCCCGAGGTGCTTGGGGCGTACGAGCGCGCCCACGCGACCCTCGAGCGCGCCGGCGGCTATCAGTGGCGCAGTTGGATGACCAGGGTCACCCGGGGTCTCGGTATCCCGGATGCGCGCCTGCAGGATCCCTTGGCGGTGTTCTCAGGCGGCGAACTCACGCGGGCGTCGCTGGCGCGCGCCCTGGTCGCGCGCCCGGACGTCCTCCTGCTGGACGAGCCGACCAATCACTTGGATGTCCAGAGCACCGAATGGCTGGAGGATGCCGTCGCGGAGATGGGCTGCGCGGTCGTGCTGGTCTCGCACGACCGATATTTCTTGGAATCGATCGCCACCGGTGTGCTGGAACTCGATGGAGGCCGCAGCAAGCTCTGGCCCTTTGGGTATTCACGCTTTCGCAAGGAACGAGCGCTGGCGTTGGCGATCCAGCTCAAAGAGGCCGAGCGGACCGCTGCCGAGATCGCACGCCTTGAGCGATTTGTGGAGCGATGGAAGGCGGGCACTCGATCACGCCAGGCCAAATCCCGTCAGAAGCGGCTGGGGCGCATCGAGCGGCCTCATGTCAATCGGACCGCTCGGTCGTTGGCGTTTGGATTTCCCACGGTGGTCGCAAGCGGGCGGATCGTGCTTGAGGCCCATGGCGCTACTGTCGCCGTCGGGGATCGCGTACTGATTGCCAACGCCGAGGTCATTATCGAGCGCGGAGAGCGGGTGGCCCTCGTCGGACCCAACGGTGCTGGCAAGACGACCCTGCTTGAGACGCTCATCGGGCTCCGCCCACCCAGTACGGGCCGTATCGGCGTGGGCCACAAGATCGATCTCTCGTATTACTCGCAGCACGACCAGGACCTCCGCGGAGATCGTACGATCGTCGAGACGATTCTCGTGGAGACCGCGCTGACGCGAACCCAGGCGCGCACCCTGCTGGGTGCGTTCTTGTTTCCGGGGGATCTGGCCGAGCGCCGGGTCGCGGATCTTTCGGGTGGGGAGCGTCGCCGACTCCAGCTTGCGCTGCTGGTGGCCCGTGGGGGGAATCTGCTGGTGCTTGATGAGCCCACCAACCACTTGGACGCCGAGAGTCGTGAAGCGCTTGAGGAGGCCCTGGATGCGTACGCGGGCACGATCGTGATCGTCTCGCATGACCGAGCACTGATCGACGCGGTGGCCACGCGGACGCTGGCGATCGAGGACTCAAAGCTCGTGTCGCGGGATGGGGGATGGGGCGATCTGCTCCAGGCCCGCGCCGAAGAGCGCGCGGATGCCGCGGCCATTCGCGCCGAGACTGCCCGTACGAGACCGGTGCCGAAAAATGGCGGCGTTGCCGCCACGTCGGCAACGCCCAAGACCAAAGTCGCCGCCGCGTCCAGGCACAACGGGGCCCGCAGCGCCAAGGGCGGAACCGGCCGGCGCGTGCGTCAGTTGGAAACGAAGATCAACCGCATGGAGTCAGAGCTCGCGGAGCTCCATGATCAGCTGATCGACCCCGATGTCCTACGCGACGCAGCCCGTGTGTCGGAGCTCGGTGAGCGACATCGCCAGGTCCAAAAAGACATTGCATGGGCACTGGCCGAGTGGGAAGACGCCGCGGAGGACGCAGGGGCCTAGAGGTCGCCGGGGAGGGAGTGCCCGGGGCCCCGGGGCCGCGCGCCGACCGTCAGGATGCGGGGCCCCGTTCGCGAGGCCGTCCCCGCAGCGTGCTCGGTCCGTCGGCTGCGTTAGAGGCGACCTTTGTTCGGATCCCCGGCGGGCAGCGCACGGAAGAGCTCGACCCGTGGCGGACCGGTGAGCAGATCGGCGAGCACCGACAGCCCGGTGACCCATGGTTGCGCGGCGTGTGTGGCGAGCGTTTCGGCCGAGATCCATCGTTCGATGAGCACCAGCGCGTCAGTGTCAGCTGTGCCCCGGTGAAGGGCGTACAGCAGGCAGCCCGCTTCCGCGTGGGTGCGCAGGATCGCATCCTGCAGGCCGGTCTCCACCTCATCGCCCATGCCGGGCTTGGCGGTGAAGGTCGCCACGACGACCACTTCCGACATTGCTCTTCTCCAAGGTGGGGTTCGACGCACCGCACGCGCCCGGTTTGCGCCGGAGTTTGCCTGGCAGCGCCTACGCTGCGCCTGCCGGGCTCGCATTTCGTCGGCAGGCGCACGCTGCGCGCGGCGTTACGGGGTGATCGTGACCTTTACGACACCATCTTGCTGGTTGGAGAACAGGTCGTAGGCCGCTTCGATGTTGTCAAGTG
>JADGPH010000032.1 GCA_017882555.1 Thermoleophilia bacterium | reverse complement strand
TCTGATTCTTGGACTGACTGATCTGGCGCAGCCGATCGAACGCCTCCTCGGCGGCGCAGCCGATTCGGCTGATCAGGATTCCTATCGCCTGGTCGATGACGGCGCGGTTGGTCAGCGCGGTCTGTAGCTGTGTCGCCAGGCGTTTGGCCTGGGCCAAAACCTGCGCATTCTGTACAGCGATCGCGGCGGGCACCGCGAACAGCTCGCCCAGCACCGCCGCATGGTCATCGAAGGCATCCGGTGCGTGGGCGTAGACGTTCATCGCGCCGAGCACACCATCGGCAGTGAGCAGCGGCAGCGACAGCGCGCTGTGCACGCCCAGGTGCCCGACCCGCGGACCGAACCGGGGCCACAACGCATCGGTACCCAGCGACCCCGAGCGCATAGTGCGAGCCTCCGATGCGGCGGTGATGCACGGGCCTTCACCGATCCCGTACTGGATAGCGTCGACCTCCGTGACGAACGCTGCGCTGGAAACGATCGTGTCCGCGTGACCAGCCTCCATGAGGGTCAGCCCGGCGCCATCGGCACCCGGGATGGCCAACACCGCGAACTCCGCGACCCGCGTCAGTACATCCTTGAGGTCCATCTGCCCGGTAGCCAGCTGCGACAACGCGGCCAGACTCGAACGCAGGTCGTCCTCCTCGCTCGCTGTCTGAGCCTGCGTAGCCGCGTCCGGCGTGCGCGCGAGTGGGAACGCGTCACTTGCGGCAGTGCCCAGCCCGGACGGCTCGCCGAGGACGTCGGATGGGTTGTCTTTCATGATCGACCTCGTGTCTGGCAGCCGTCGCGCTGCTCGCCGCTCACGGTACCCGCCCAATATCTCCTCGGCATGCGGCTGCGACTGTCCCGTCGGGGTCAGCGCTGTGAACAGGCCCAGGGCTCTGCCTCGTCCAGGCCGCCGGCACGGAGTAGCTTCTGTTCTGGTTGGGTTCACAGCCAGCCCGGAACGCGGACCAGCTCGTCAAGTTGGCTCAGCGGAGCGATCAGCTCGCAACCGGGCACTACCGGTGATCTTCCCCGTGAGGTCATCATGCCCAGATCATTGACCACCGAACCGGCTGTCGCCGTCACCGCGGAGGTCGACGGCACCATCGATTGCCCGATCGGCGAGGCAATCGCCATCCTGATGGCAAGACACGACATCAGCTACACCAGAGCCTTCGCCGGGCTGATCGTGTCCAGCGAGCGGATTCAACGCTCGCTTCGCGACATCGCGGCCGAAGTCATTCGCAACCGCTCAGTCCACGGTGCGGGCGGCATCGGGACGCCGCCGCCGCAACGGCCCGACACCGCCGTACTGGTGCAGATGGTAGGTCTCCGATGATGAAGTCGATGGCGGCGATGGCCGCACTGCTCGCCGCGCTCACCCTGGTCGCGATCTCTCTCCCCGACCTCCGGCGTTACCACAAGATCCGCACCATGTAACCCGAACCGCCCGTGGCCGCAGCGCGCACACGTTGCCGCGGCGCGGCGATGTCGCGGAGGAGTAGTCTCGACGGTGGTTGAGATTCCAGCCAGCACGGAACCGTTTGTCGCCGATAGAAGCGACTACGGAGAGCGGTCAGCTCGCAACCGCGCGCGATCGGGTGGGCTTGCCTGCGAGCGCCGCCATGAGAATCACACGCCCGGCATCGTGGTTGTCTGCACCTCCAACAGTCGTTACGTCGACGGCTCCCGCCCGCCGCGGCCGAAGAGCAGCGGTCGATCGTCGTTGTGTGGCTGGTGGTCGTCCGCTGCCTGAGGTTTCCCCGCGCCGTGAGCGGCCTGCTGCGGCGGGTCCACGACCCGGGTAATGGGAGAGACGTCCCGTGATTATTCTGCTCGGCTTGTTGCTGCTTATTGCCGCCGTCGTGGTGGGTGCCGCCGCTGTGCTGACCAACGACGGGATCCGCGGGCCTTCGTTCGCCGCGATCCCTGCGGTGAGCAAACGTTCCGCGGCGGGTCAACGCCAGCACCGTGTGCGGTCTGCCGATCGGACGACGAAGACTCCGCTGACCGACCGGGTGAGCGAGTGAAGATGAATCGAAGGAGCGAAAGACATGAGCGCGTTGGACAAGGCAAAGAACGCCGTGGAGGACATCGAAGGCAAGGCAAAGGAGGCCTTCGGCCGGGTCACCGGACATAAGGACACCGAGGCCGAAGGCAAGACCGACCAGGCCGAAGCTGATCTGAAGGACGCCGGCGAGAAGGTCAAGGACGCCTTCAAACACTGACGGCACCCGGCTCGATTGGTCTCCCAGGCGCCAGCGCGTGGCGCTGGACCGCCGCGCGCGGTGCTTGGTGGACCGTGCCGCCTGATGCAAACGCTAGCCGCAGGCAAGGCCGGTCGTTCGATGACACGAGAACGCCTGAGGACGTGGAACGTCCGATGAGATGAGGAGAGGTGGTCGCATTGGTGCAGTTGACCGCATCGGCCAGACGCGCATCCCACAGTGAGGCCATGGCTGTATTGGCCCGGTTCGGGCTTGCTGCCCGTGCGTTTGTGTATGTGGTGATCGGTTGGCTGGCAGTGCAGATCGCGCGTGGTCGCGGTGCCCGTCAGGCTAACCAGCGCGGGGCGCTGGCCGATGTTGCCCAGCACCGTTACGGAGTTGCGCTGCTATGGGTTCTGGGTGTCGGCTTCGTTGCGTACGCCGTCTGGCGGCTGAGCGAAGCATGGTTCGGCACCGCGGTCGCCGGCGCCAAGGCGGGCCCTCGTGCGCAGTCGCTGGTGCGCGGAATCGTCTACGTCGCTCTGGCGGTCTCGACGTTCGCCTTCATTGCCGGTGTCTCCCAGCAAGGCCAGTCACAGCAGCAGGTGTCGCTCACGACACGCGCCATGCGACACCCCGACGGCCGCTGGTTGGTTGCTGTGATCGGCCTCATCGTGGTGCTGGTGGGTCTGGTCGTGATCGTCAAGGGTGCGCTGCGGAAGTTCGAGAAGCAGTTGCGGATGCAGGATCTGTCTGCGACGACGCGTGCGGTTGTCGTCCGCCTGGGTGTGGTCGGCACGATCGCGCGGGGTGTCGTGTTCGCCGTTGCCGGCGCGTTGATGGTGCAGGCCGCGGTCACGTTCAATCCCCGGACGTCGACCGGCTTGGACGGTGCACTGCGAACACTGGCTGACCGGCCGTATGGC
>JADGPH010000214.1 GCA_017882555.1 Thermoleophilia bacterium | reverse complement strand
TGGTGGGCCTACCTGGGTGGCCTGTGCGGCGCGGTGTTGGTCACCGCGACGTTGATCGCGACCCCCCGCCTGGGTGTCACGTCGACGTTCGTAGCCGTCATCGTGGGTCAGATCGTGATCGCGGCCATTATTGACCGGTTTGGCTTGTTCGGTATCGCCGCACGCGCGATCACCCCGACGCGCGTCATCGCGATCGCGTTGTTGGGGGTGAGTTTGGTACTGCTGCTGCGTGAATAGCTCCTCGGGCCGGAGATTGCCGCGGGCTGCTAGCGGGTCAGCAACAGCAGGCTGATCGCAACGACCGCATCGACTGCCGTCATGCAGACCACCGCGGCGACAAATGATCGCTTGCGTATCTTGTGGCGGAACGTGCGCATGCCGATCCAGGCGCCGACGGTGCCGGAGACCACCGCGGAAATCAGGAGCGCCCGTTCGGAGATCCGCCGTGCACCGATCTTGCTCCGCCGCTTGTCCATGGCGAACATCGCAAAAGAGATCGCGTTGAGAACGCTTAGCGCACCGGCAATCGTCGCGGAGGTGGGGGTCATCGTGTCCGGTGGGGGCGTCGAGGGCCGCGCACGACGGGCGTCGGAACGGCCGGCGGTGCGGGTGCTTCGATGGGGCACGTAGAGTGATGCGCCTCGATGGTACGCGCACCGCCGCAGGCCCAGGGTTCGTGGCGAGTGTCGTGGTGGTTATGTGGAGCGGAGCGCTTCGGTCGGAGAGAGCCGTGCCGCGCGCATCGCCGGGTAGAGCCCCGCCAATCCGCCGATCAGCAGGGCGGCGAGAAGGCCCCCCCAGATCGCCTCGGCCGGAATGATGATGCCCCATGACTGACTCTCGGCGAATGCGACGGTGGCGATGACGCCGAGCAGGACCCCGGAAACCCCACCCAGCGTCGCCAGAATCAGCGATTCGGTGATGAACTGCACCATGATGTGACGACGGGTCGCTCCCAGCGCGCGCCGCAAGCCGATCTCCGATCGCCGCTCGAGAACCGTGATCACCATGATGTTGGCGATCCCGACGCCACCGACCAGCAGTGCGACCGCACCGAGACCGAGCAGCAGTTCGGTAAACGTGCTGGTTGCGGCGGCTTTCGCCTCCAGTTGGGCGGTGGGGCGGGTTGCGGCGACCTGATCGGGGTTCTCGGGGTTTGCCGTTGCTGCGAGTGCGGCGAGAACGGAATCGATGTTGTTGGGGTCGGCGCGAACATCAATCGTGCTCGGGGTGTCGGCGACACCGAGCATCGCGGCGGCGGGAATCCCGATGAGCGCGGCGCTGTCGAGATTCGGGCTCAGCGGAAAGGTCTTCAGGATTCCCACGACGGTGAACGATTGGCCGCCGATCGACACCGTGGGATTGTCGCCCAAGCTGACGATCCCCAGCGCACGCGCAGCGGTGGCGCCGAGGACCGCCACCGGGTACTTGATATTGGCCGCATTCAGGAAGTGGCCCTGCGCGATCGATCCATGCAGTGTGGTGAGCAAGTTCGTATCCACCGCAGCGACGCTCAGGCCTGCGGTGTACTCGGACGGCACATAGCTCGATCGATAGACATTGGTGCTCGTGGCGATCTCTTGGGAGACGCCCTCGACGTGGGGAATGCGGGCGATCATCCCGGCGGCTGTCGCCGGGAGCTGCGCATTGCCGACGCCGATGCCACTCTGGGGCTGAACTTGGATCAGGTTGGTTCCCAGCGCGTTGAGTTGACTGATCAGATTCGAGCGGCTCGAGTTCGAAAGGCCAAGCACTCCGACGATGGCAGCGATGCCGATCGCGATCCCGAGCGCCGACATGATCGAGCGGTTGCGGCGCGTGTTGACGCCGACGACGGCGGTCCGCAGGATGTTGCGGGCCGAGAGGCGGCTGGGGACCAGGCGCTCAGGCATCACGCGCGGTCATGGGGCTGCCGGGCGGCCGAGGAGGGCCGACCCGAGTCCTCCACGATGCGACCGTCGCGAATCCGAATCAGCCGCGGCAGCCGGTCGGCAAGCTCTTGACTGTGAGTGATGACGACGATCGTGACGTTGTCGCGGTTGAGGTCTTCAAGGAGCTCGATGATCTCGTTGGCGCGCCGCGTGTCGAGATTTCCGGTCGGTTCGTCGGCGAGCACGATCGCTGGCCGCCCGACCAGCGCGCGCGCCACGGCAACCCGCTGGCGTTCGCCACCGGACAGCTGCGCGGCACGGTGGTGAAGGCGGTCACTGAGACCGACGCGCTCGAGTGCATGGACGGCCAACTCGCGCCGCTCGTCGGTATTCGTGCCGCGATAGATCAGCCCGTTGGCCACGTTTTCGAGCGCAGATTCGCGCTCGAGCAAGAAGAACTGCTGGAAGACAAAGCCGATCTGTTGGGCGCGCAGCGCGGAGAGTTCGCGGTCGGAGAGGCTCTGCACGTCGTACCCGGCGATCTCGACACGACCCGAGCTAGGCCGATCGAGCGTGCCCATGATCTGCAACAGGGTGGTCTTGCCGGATCCCGAGGGTCCGACAATCGCTGCGAGCTCGCCTTGGGAGATGCGCAGTGACGCGTGGTCGAGCGCACGCACCTGTGGCGGGCCCGGGTAGTCCTTGACCACATTCTCAAGATCAGCGACGACCTTGTCCCCGCGGATCACCCCGGTGACTTGTTCGGTGTCCGCCACCTGGCCGATCGCCGAAGGGTCACGCACTATGACGACGCCACAACGACGCGCTCGCCAGGGGTCAAACGTGCCCCGGGGACGGCAACGATGCCGCGCGTGTCGTCGTAGACCGTCGGATTGACCCTGACGTTGGTCAGTGCGCCATTCGTCCCCGTCACCTGGACGATGTAGTTGCCCGACGACGTCGCCAACAACGCACCGAGAGGCACCGCCAGGACATCCTCGACGCTCGCCGTCGTGACGATGACGTTGACCGACGAGCCGGCGATGCTGTTGCCGAGCGCGGGAGTGCTCAACGCAATCGTGACCGAGGTCGACGCCGTACTGGAACTGGAGCTGCCACCGGTCCCGCCGCCGGATGAGCTCGTGCTGCTCGTGCTTGACGCGGTCCCGACTGAGGTCAC
>JADGPH010000213.1 GCA_017882555.1 Thermoleophilia bacterium | reverse complement strand
TGGGGTGCTCGACTGGGGCACGGGGAGCGGGGCTATCGCGCTGGCGATGGCCGACGAGCGTCCGGATCTGGTGATCAGCGCGATTGACGCGTCGCCCGCGGCGCTCGCGGTGGCCCGCGCCAACGGCGCGCGCCTCGGGCTGGAGATCGAGTGGATCGATTCTGAGGGCTTTTCCGCGCTTGGCGGGAGAACCTTCGACCTGGTGGTCAGCAACCCGCCATATCTCTCCGACGCAGACCTTGACGCGGCGCCGCCGGAGCTCGGCTTCGAGCCGCGCATGGCATTGGTGGGTGGCCCCCGGGGCGATGAGGTCATCCTCGCGCTGGCAGCCGAGGTGGCGCGGTACCTGCGCCCCGGCGGGGCGCTGGTGTGTGAGGTCGGCGCGACGCAAGCCGCGTCGGTCGCGGCCTGCTTTGTGGCGGCGGGCCTTGTTGATCCGCAGACCCGCGCGGATTTGGCCGGGATCACGCGCGTGGTCGCGGCGCGTCGCCCGTAATGCACCATGCCCACGCGGCGGCGGCCCTCCCGTGTGCCGGCGTGTACCCTCGTGGGGGAACTACTGACTGACTATGAGGGGGCAGCGGGGTGAGCTTCGCCGACGAGACCAGCTACTTGTCGCAGGACATCAGCGAAGTCGATCCCGACATCGCCCGCCTGCTTCGCGCCGAGGCTGAACGCCAGGCCGAAACGCTGGAGATGATCGCCAGCGAGAACTTCACCAGCCACGCGGTCCTGCAGGCGGTGGGTTCGGTGCTCACCAACAAGTACGCAGAAGGGTTGCCGCACCGGCGCTACTACGGTGGCTGCGAGGTCGTCGACCAGGTCGAAGATTTGGCGATCGAACGGGCCAAGCAGGTTTTTGGGTGTGAGCACGTCAACGTCCAGCCCCACTCGGGAGCGACGGCCAACGAGGCCGCATATCAGGCAGTGCTGGCCCCGGGCGATCGCGTGTTGGCGATGGCGCTGGCACATGGCGGACATCTCTCACACGGGCTCAAGGTGAACTTCTCGGGTCGCCTGTACGAGTTCCATCACTACGGCGTCCGGCGTGAGGACTGCCGGATCGACATGGAACAGGTCGCCCGACTGGCGCGCGAGTTGCGCCCGAAGCTGATCGTGGCCGGCGCCTCGGCCTATCCGCGCATCATCGATTTCCGGGCGTTCCGCGAGATCGCGGACGAGGTCGGCGCACTGCTTATGGTCGACATGGCCCACATTGCCGGCCTCGTGGCGGGCGGGGTGCACCCGACCCCGGTCGGTATCGCCGACATCGTGACTTCGACGTTGCACAAGAGCCTTGGCGGTCCGCGGGCCGGAATGATCATGTGCCGCGCAGATCTCGCCAGCGCGATTGACCGCGCCGTGTTTCCGGGCCTGCAGGGCGGTCCGCTGATGCACGTGATCGCCGGCAAGGCCGTCGCGTTCGGGCATGCGCTGACCGACGAGTTTCACGAGCGCCAGCGCCAGGTCGTCCGGAACACGGCCGTGCTTGCGGAGGGCCTGCTCGACGGTGGGGTGGCCCTGGTGACCGGTGGTACCGATAACCACCTCGTGCTGGTGGACCTCTCCACGACCGAGCTGACCGGGGCCGATGCCGAGGTTCGTCTTGACCGCGCCGGCATTACCGTCAACAAGAACGGCATTCCCTTTGACGAGCGTCCGCCGACCGTCACGTCGGGTCTGCGCATCGGCACCCCGGCACTGACCACGCGCGGGCTCAAGGAACCGGAGATGGCCGAGATCGCGCGGATCATCGGCGCGGCATTGCAGCCAGAGGTCCCCGAGAATGACATGACGGCGCTGCGTGAACGCTCGCGGGCCGTTTCCGAACGCTTTCCGCTGTATCCGCGACTGTTGTCCGGTTCGGCTATCGCCTAGACATGCGCGCCTGCGTCCCATCCGGCCGGAGGGCGCGGTGATCGGTCGAGGACCGGCCGTCGTGACCGGGGCGTCGTCGGGACTCGGGCGTGAGTACGCGCGTGCACTCGCCGCGCGCGGACACGACCTGATTGCCGTGGCGCGGCGGGGCGATCGGCTGGTCGCGTTGCGTGACGAACTTACCCGTCGTCACGGCGTCACCGTCGAGACGCTCGTGTGCGATCTTGGGAGCGAGGATGGGCTCGCCGAATGCCGCGGCGTGCTGGATCGATTCCCACTGGAGATTGCGGTGCTCAACGCGGGCTTCGGTTCCCTCGGGCCCTTTGTCGACGCCGATCGCGAGCGGGAGGATCAGATGGTCCGGCTCAACTGTCTGGCGGTCGTCGACCTGGTACGCCACGTGTTGCCCGGCATGGTGTCGCGCGCAAGCGGGCAAATCATCATCGTCAGTTCGGCGGCCGCATGGCATCCCGTGCCGTTCATGGCGACATATAGCGCGACAAAAGCGTTCGAGCTGCATTTTGTGCAGGCACTCGCGGAAGAGGTGCGTGGCGCTGGAGTGGGCGTGCTGGCGGTATGTCCCGGCCCCACGCAGACCGAGTTCTCAGATGTATTGACGGCGGCGGGACGGGTCGGTTCGGGGTGGCCGTCCAGGATGCCGACTGCCCAGCCCCGCGACGTGGTCGAACGCAGCCTGCGGGCTGCGGATCAGGGGCGATCGGTCGTCGCAACCGGGCCCATTGCCCACCTGGCGCGCGTTGCCGCGCGGGTCGTTCCGAGCGTGTGGTCGTTGCGCGCCGTGGGCGCGGTGCATCGCGGTCGCGCGCGAACGCGGGCAGCTGCAGGTGATGCCCACGAAAACTAGAATCCGTACCCGTTGGGCGATGGCCGGCCTGGCAGAGCAACGGTTCGCGGACCGGCGCGATTGGGGGCACGTCAGCTGACCACAACGCTCATTCCCATCTTGTGCGGAATCGTCGCGGCAGCCGTGGCGATCGGGCTGACGCCGCTTGCGGCGCTGCTTGCACGTCGGGTCGGGGCCGTCGATTTCCCGTCGGTGCGACGCATTCATACGCGGCCCACGCCGCGCCTGGGCGGGTTGGCGATCATGGGCGCGGTACTGGTGCCCAGCCTGTACTACTTGCCGGTGGATCCTCAGGCGCGCGCGCTGATCGTCGGCGCGGTCATGATCGGGCTGATCGGCGTCGTCGACGACATCTTCGGTCTGGACCCGATCGTCAAGCTCGTCGGCCAGGTGGCGTGTGCGTCGATCCCCGTGTCGGCGGGGCTCACGATCGACCACGTCACGCTGCCGATACTGGGGGTGCACACCCTCGGTGCGATGCAGTACCCGGTGACGGTGCTGTGGTTTGTCGCGATCGTCAACATGATCAACTTCATCGACGGGATGGACGGCCTCGCGGCCGGCGTCGCGGGGCTCTCGGCCATCAACTTCGCCATCCTCGCCGCGTCACTCAACCGCGCCGACCCCGCCATTCTGGCCGCATCGATCGCCGGCGCCTGTGCAGGGTTCCTCGTATTCAACTTCCACCCGGCCCGCGTGTTCATGGGCGACTCCGGATCGATGTTTCTGGGATTCGTCATTGCCGGGGTCGCGGTCAACGGCGTGCTCAAGAGCGCGGCGACGGTCGCCCTGTTTGGCCCACTGTTGGTCCTTGCGATTCCGATTCTCGATACCTCGTTTGTGATCATGCGGCGTATCAAGCACGGGCAGCCGGTGTATCTCGCCGATCGCAGCCATTTCCACCATCGCTTCTTCAAGATCGGCTGGGGCCAGCGTAAGACGGTACTTGCGATGTACGGATGGTGCGCACTGCTCGGTGTGCTCGCTCTCGTGATCCGCTTCGTTCCGTACCGGACCAGATCCGGCGGGTGGCAGCTCACCGGGACGATCGTTCTCGGTCTGTGCATCGGCATTTCCGTTGCGGCGGCTGTGTATCTCATCTACGTCCTCGAGATCCTCAAGTGGCGCAACACGCCCGTGGTCAAACTCGTTCGCGAGCGCGCCAGCAGCCGCGGGCGTGGTGGTTCGGTGGCCTAGAGGAGCATTTGCCGGCGGTGTGACGGTTGGTCGGGTATTGATGTGATGTGCGTGTCCGCTCGAGAAGGCGCGCGCGTCGTCGGCCATTTCTGTCGGTGGAGGCGTTGCCGTTGAAACAAGTTCCTGGCATACTCCGCGCCGCCCGCAGTCAGGTCACGTCCTGTGCGCGCCTCAATGTGCTCGAAGGAGTTCTGACTCGCTCCGCCCCACCCTCTTGTCCGCTCGTTTCGTATGAGCGTGGCCCTATATCCACCGCCTCGTGAAGGGGCACTGCCCTTCGCTGCGGCCATCCTCGGGCTGATCGGGTGCGTGTTTGCGCTGCCGGTGGTCTGGCTTCTTCAAGGCCCGCTCGCTGG
>JADGPH010000212.1 GCA_017882555.1 Thermoleophilia bacterium | reverse complement strand
TCAAAGATGCGGATCGTGCCCTGATCGAGGATCTGCGGTCGCGTGGTCGCGTGTTCCGCGAAACGGCGTACGTGCATGCATATCCGCATTGTTGGCGCTGCCAGACTCCGTTGCTCTATTACGCCAAGCCGTCGTGGTACATCCGGACGACGGAGGTGCGCCAACGGATGATCGAGCTCAACGGGGAGATCGGTTGGCACCCCGAGCGCGTGCGGGACGGGCGCTTTGGCAAGTGGCTCGAAGGCAATGTCGACTGGGCGATCTCGCGCGAGCGCTACTGGGGCACCCCACTGCCGTTTTGGCGGTGTGACGGATGTGCTCATGTTGAGGTCGTCGGGTCGTTTGCACGTCTGCGCGAGTTGGCCACGACAGTCGTCGGCGAGGATCTCGATCCGCACCGTCCGTACGTCGACGACATCGGGATTACCTGTCCCAACTGCGGCGGCGAGGCCCATCGCGTGCCCGAGGTGCTGGACGTCTGGTATGACAGCGGTGCGATGCCGTTCGCCCAAGTGCATCACCCCTTCGCGACGGGTGGTGATCTCGGCGGCGTGTTCCCGGCAGACTTCATCTGTGAAGCAATCGATCAGACCCGCGGGTGGTTCTATTCGTTGCTGGCGGAATCCACCCTGTTGTTCGATCAGGCGTCCTACCGCAACGTCATCTGCCTGGGCCTGATTCTCGACGGTCACGGTCAGAAGATGAGCAAGACCCGTGGGAACGTGATCGAACCATGGAGCGTTCTCGACCGCCAGGGTGCGGACCCATTTCGCTGGTACCTGCTCACCGCACAGAGCCCGTGGGATTCGTTCCGGTTCAGCCTGGAGGCCGTCGATGAGTCGATGCGCTTCTTGCTGACGCTGTGGAACACCTACGTCTTCCTGGTCACCTATGCGTCGCTGCCCGATGGATGGAGCCCTGGAGGGGATGAGCCTGCCCCCGATGACCGCTCAGTGCTCGATCGTTGGATCCTGTCGCGATGCGATGCGCTCACGGTTGGGGTCACCGAGTGCCTTGAGGCGTACGATGCGACGGGCGCGGGACGGCTGCTGGAGACCTTCGTCGATGACCTGTCGAACTGGTACGTACGCGTGTCACGTGTGCGCTTCTGGGGTGGCCGTCAGGGCGATTCGATCGCGGATGCAGACCACCACGCCGCGTTCGCCACGCTGCACGAATGCCTTGCGCGGGTGGCCCTGTTGATCGCGCCGATCTGTCCGTTTGTGGCCGACGAACTCTATGGCAATCTGGTTGCGGCCCACGACCCGAGTGCACCTCCGAGCGTCCATCTGGCCCAGTGGCCGGTCTCCCGCGACCGGATCGACCCCGAGCTCGAGGACGCGATTGCTGCGGCGCGGGCCGCGGTGTCGTTGGGTCGCGGCGCGCGGTCCGAGTCCAAGATCAAGATTCGCCAGCCGTTGGCGCAGGCTGTCATCGCGTGCCCGCCGACCACCGCAGTGGCGCTCGAGCGCGTGCGTGACCTGATCGCGCGTGAGCTCAACGTACACGCGGTGCGGTTTGTGACCGATCCGGGTGAGCTCGTTGCCGTGACGATCAAGCCCAACTACCGCACGCTCGGGCCCCGTTTTGGGAAGGCGATGCCGGCGCTGGCCGCCGCGGTCGCCCAGTTGCCCGGCGTCGCGACCGCGCGAGTGATCGAGTCAGGCGCGAGCGTCGCGGTGTTGTGTGACGGGGCGATGCATGAACTTCGACCCGACGACCTGTTGGTGACCGCGCGTCCCACCGAAGGGTATGCGGTGGGACAGGAGTCGGGGATGGCGGTCGGGCTCACCACCGAGATTACGGCGCCACTGCGTCGCGAAGGATTGGCCCGTGAGATCGTCCATGCGATTCAAAACGCGCGGCGCGCAGCTGGTTTGCGCGTCGAAGACCGCATTGCACTGCACCTCGATGGCTCAGGACCCGTTCGTGAGGCCATCGACGAATTTCGAGCACAGATTGCGAGCGAGACGCTCGTTGACCGCTTGAGCGTTGGCCACGGCGCGCCGTTTGCGGGCCTGCACCGCGAGGAATTGGTGCTGGATGGAGAGCCGATTGCCATCCGCATCGATCGCGTCGATGCGGATGGTGGAGTTCGCTCCTAGCTAGCGCGCGTGCAACGCGCGCCGGCCCATTGTCGGGTCGTCATCGCCGTGCAGACTGGCCCAGACGCGGTCGGGGTTGAGGCCGAATTTGTCGATAAGCCCAGGCAGCCGCACGACATCGGAGGTCTCGTCGAGATGGATGCCGACGACCTTGCCATCGCCCTTGACCAGCACGATGCCGGGTTCGTCGGCGGGGGCCTCGGTGGTGATGTCAGCAAACGGCTGCACGGCGCTGACGGACAGATATATGGGCATGTCTGATTACTCCCAAGAACGGCGGGCATGCATCAGGCATGGACCGCAGAGCGACAACGTCGACAGATCCTAGACGTTCTTGTGCGCGACAAGCCGTCGTCGACCGTCGGGGGTGAGGTCGGTCAGTCGCCCGTAGTGATGGCGTCTAAGAGCTGGGTCAATAGCTCGAGCACCCCGGGAGGACCGAGGACCGCGGCATCAGCCGCCATCCGCAGCTCGGCGGGCGTCTCGGTCCCCGTCGCCACGATCGCGACAGCGGTCGCGAGTGCCCCGGCGTCCCGGAGGGCGTGCAACGCATGCCAGGCATCCGCGTCGGTGGTGTCATCTCCCACGTAGACGGCACGGGTCCATGGACCCCCTCGCAGCAACTCGGTCACCGCTGTGCCCTTGTTGAGCGCAACCGGGGGACGCACCTCCATCACCATGCGCCCCCAGGTCACCACCAGCCCCTGTGCGTGCGCCTCCGGGAGGAATCGTTTGAGGAGCAGCGCGTGTGCTGTATCGGGGTCGGGCGCCGTGCGCCAGTGGACCGACAGCGTTGCCCCCTTGCGCTCGATTTGTAGGCCCGTCTGGACCAGAAGCGCCTCGTCCCAGTGGTCAGCGAAATCGGTGATTGCGGCGAGCCATGGTTGGGCGGCTTCTGCGATTCTGGCCGGGCGATCGGGAAACTGAAGCTCCAAGCCGTGGTTCCCGGCGTAGGCGCACCCGGGAATGTCCACGATGTCGATGAGGTCGTGGATTCCTCGGCCGCTGATGAATCCGACCAAACCAAGGTGATCCCG
>JADGPH010000211.1 GCA_017882555.1 Thermoleophilia bacterium | reverse complement strand
TGCGGCCGTGGCTTTGGCGGTGGCGTCGGTGCGCAATTGGTGGAGTCGGTCGGCACCGGCACGGACGATCGCGTTTGAGGCCGTAAGCCCGTCAAGCGCCCCATTGAAGTGGGGCATCACGTAGCGCGCGATGAGCTCATGACTGCGCTTGACGGCATCAAACGGGGCCCATTCGTGCCCCCAGACGAGCACCGTGCCGAAGCCGCCGCTCATCTCGCGCAGCCGGGTCACCGTGGCGATGAGGTCGTCCGGAGTTCCGACCACCCACGCACCGAGCTCGGCCATCTGCTCGACGATGCGCTCCGGGGGTCCGGGGACTGGGCACGGGCGTCCGGTCGTGGCCTCGACATATTCGAGCATGTGTCGAGCGCCTCCCTCGCGCGTCTGGTCGATCGCCTCTTTGCGGGTCTCGGCGATGTGGACCGGAATCACCAGGCGCCAGTTGCGGCGGTCGACGTGCGCTCCGGCGGCCGCGGCGCTCTCCTCGGCCTCGGCCCATTGTGCACGGAGATCGACGCTGCCGCCGGTCGCTTTGGCGACGGTCAGCGAGAGCACTCCTGCGCTAATGCGGCCGGCCAGCCGCATCCCGGCGGGAGATTCCATGCTCGTCACGGCGATCGGGGGTGTGGGGTGCTGGTAGGGCCTCAGCTGCAATACCGCGTCCACGAGCGTGAACCACGCCGAGCGCATCGACAACGGTTCGGGGTTGGTCATCAGGCGCACGATGACCTCAAGTGATTCGGCCATGCGATCGCGGAGCACCACCGGATCGAGCCCCAGCATGAGGGCATCGGAGATGTGGCCGCCCGGCCCAACGCCGAAGTTGATGCGCCCGCGGGTCAGGTGGTCGAGCAGCACGATCCGGTCCGCGACCATGAGCGGGTGGTGATAGGGGAGGCTGATCGCCCCCGTTCCGAGTCGGATGTGGCGTGTGCGCTCGGCCGCAACGGCCAGAAACAGCTCCGGAGAGGCAATCGTCTCCCACCCGGAGCTGTGGTGCTCGCCGACCCAGGCCTCGTCGTAACCGAGGGTGTCGACCCACGAGATCAACTCGAGATCGCGCTCCAAGGCCAGCGTCGGCGATTCGCCCAGTGCGTGAAAGGGCGCCAGAAAGAGCCCGAAGCCGGTGCGTGCGTCATCCATCAGTCGGCAGTTTGCTGGTCAGTCCGACCTCGGGTCAAGCGAAGCACATGACCAGCACCGTTATGCGGCCGGGGGTACGTGCCGATACACATACGGATTGACGGTTCGGCGTGTCGAACTCGGCCTCGAGCGCGCCCGAGTTTGTCGCACACAGGTAAGTATTTCGCCGAAACGCTCAAGGATGACCCCGCTTCGTTCGATCTTGGAGATGTGGGGATCTCACGACTCACAGAATCCGTCACGCGGGCACGTCCACGTCCGCGCCATGAGGAGCTCATTTCCGAGACTCTTGGGCGCGACAAGACGCCGCTAGGCCCTGCCGAACGACGGGTCTTTGCGGTCCTTGGTGGGGGCTTTGTCGTTGCCGGAGTGTCCGCAGCGGTGTTCCTGCCCTGGCACACAAGCGTGTCGTGGTGGAACTTTGTGCTGGTGGTTGCGATGTTGGCTGTGGCATCCCGCACGCGCTTTGTGACCGAGAGCGGCCACACGACGCCGATCGTCTTGGTGACCGTGCCGGTGCTCTTCTTGCTGCCGCCGCCGATCGTCCCGCTGGTTACCGCGCTGGCGCTGGGACTCGGGCGCTCACCGGAGGTCGTGTTGCGGCGCACCCCGCCGACCCGATCGCTGTCGTTGCTGGCAGATTGTTGGTTCATGATCGGGCCCGCGGTGGTGTTGGCTCTGGCGGGTTCGCCGGGTCCGACCCAGACGCCGGTCTGGATCTTGATCGCCGCGCTCGCCGCGCAACTGGCGTGCGACTTGGGCGCTTCCTGGGCCCGCGAACTCTTGGTGCATGGACTGAGCCTTCGCCAGCAGGTCGCCGAAGCTGCCTGGGTCTACAAGGTCGATCTCGCGATGGCGCCGGTGGGCTTCTTGATCGCGATCGCCGCGACCGACGTGCCATGGGCGCTCGTGTTGTTGGTTCCGCTGCTGCTGCTGATGCACTACTTCTCCGACGAGCGACGTCGCCGGATGGAGCAGATGGACGAACTCAATTCCGCATACCGCGGAACGGCCATGGTGCTCGGTGACGTCGTCGAGTCTGACGATGCGTACACCGGCGAGCACTGTCGAAGTGTCGTACAGCTTGCGCTCGAGGTCGCGCTCGAATTGGGCCTGGATGAGCAAATCTGCCGCCGGGTCGATTTCGGTGCGATGTTGCATGACGTCGGCAAGGTGGCGATTCCGAAAGAGATCATCAACAAGCCGGGCCCGTTGGATCCCGAGGAGTGGGAGATCGTCAAGACCCACACGATCGAGGGCCAGCGGATGCTGGATCAGGTCGGTGGATTAATGCGCAGCATCGGTTTGATCGTGCGTGCCCACCACGAGCGCTGGGATGGGTCGGGCTATCCGGATGGATTGCGGGGTGAGCAGATCCCGATCGAGGCCCGGATCGTCTCGGCGTGCGACACCTGGAATGCCATGACGACGACGCGGTCCTATCGGATTGCGATGTCACGTGAGGCTGCCATGGCGGAGTTGACGTCGGTTGTCGGCACGCAGTTGGACCCTCACGTCGTTGAGGCGCTCATTCGGGTCATCGTGCGCAACCGTCAACACCTGGCGGCGCGGCGCGGCAGCTGACCGCCCAGCCACCAGCGATGCGACGGCACAGACGCAGACGCCCCTCCGGGGTCAGTGGCGCGTTACGGTGCATGAGTGAGCCTTCCGGTTCTCGTGTGTCGCCTTAGGCAGCTCCACACTCGCCCGGAGGGCTCACTCAGTTCAAGCCGGGTGTGTCAACAACGTTCCGGGATACAACACCTAGTCGACGACCCGCCGAATAAAGAGCCAGGTTCCGAGGCTTCCCAGTGCGGCGAGCAGCACGACCAACGCGGTCAGGACGGCGATGACCGGCATATGGGGAATCGCCGGCGTGAGCGCGGTCCGCAGACCTTCAGAGACGTAGACCAGCGGGTTGATGAGCGTGAAGATCTGTAGCCACCGGATATGGCTGAGTTGTTGCCACGGGTAGTACGTGCAGCCCAGGA
>JADGPH010000210.1 GCA_017882555.1 Thermoleophilia bacterium | reverse complement strand
TGAGCTTGACCACCGCGCCGTCGATGTCGAAGTCGAGTTCGGCGCGCTGGGCTTCCCACCACGCGCATGCCTCGGCCGCCGACGCGATGCCGTCATAGAGAGCGATCTGGGGATTTACCGGGAACCCGGCATCGCCGAGCCATGCCAGCGTCTCCATGTGCGTCGCCACCTCGAGGCCCTCAATCGCACCCGTGCCATACGCCCACATCGACAGGGGGCGCTCTGCGGTCACACGGGGGTCGGTCTGCCGGAGGCTCCCGGCGGCGGCGTTTCTCGGGTTGGCGAACGTGGCCAGCCCAGCCGTGGCTCGTGTCGCGTTGAACTCCGCGAAGGCCGCCAGGGGCAGGTAGACCTCGCCGCGCACCTCGACAACCGACGGTACCGGGCCGGTGCATTGCAGCCGGGTGGGGATCGCCCCGATCGTCCGCAGGTTCGCGGTGACGTCTTCACCCACCGCCCCGTCGCCGCGTGTTGCCCCACGGACAAGCCGGCCGTCCGCGTACGTCAGTGAGATCGCCAGACCGTCAATCTTGGGCTCCACCACGAACTGATCGGACGCATCCTCACGACCCGCACCGCGCAGTGCATCGCGCAGGCGCCGGTGCCACTCGACCAGCTCCTCGTGGCCACGCGCATTGGCCAGGCTGAGCATCGGCTGGCGATGTGCGACCGGCGAGAACTGCACGGCGGCGGGCGCCCCGACCCGCTGAGTCGGCGAATCCTGCGTGACGAGGTCGGGGTGCTCCGCCTCAATACCCTCGAGCTCCTGCATCCACGCGTCATAGACGGCGTCGTCGACGGTCGGCTGGTCGTGGACGTAGTAGTCGACGCTGGCCTGACGAATCAGGTTGCGCAGCTCATCGACACGTTGCTGGCGACTGGTCATCTGGTACCGAGCAGCACCTGACCAAGCGCGGCAGCGGTCTCGCAGACGATGTCGGGGCGGACCGCATCAAGATCAGCACGGCCGAAGAATCCCCACGTCACGGCGATAGTGACCACGCCGGCGCCCTGCCCGGCTTGGATGTCGAACGGAGAATCACCGACATAGCACCCGCCCTCGGCGGTTCGGCCGAGCCCGGCGAGGGCAGCCCGCACGGGTTCCGGGTCCGGTTTATGGCGCGTGGAGTCCTCGGCAGAAATCACGACGCCGAAGTACCGGCCGATGGGCAGGCTCGCGAACGCCAGGTCGACCGCATCCCGTGTCTTGGAGGTCACCAAGCCGAGTGTGCGCCCCGCCGCCGTCAGCTGTTCGAGCAAGGGGGTAATGCCCTCGTAGGGTGCGATCAGCTCGGCGGTGTGGGCGTGATTCCACTCTCGATAGACCCGATAGAGCTCGTCGGCGTGAGGCGGCGAGAATGCCTCCATTTGTTCCAGAAGCGGCCGGCCGACGTTGGCCACCAGCCGTTCATCCGAGAACTCTCGGCCGAGCACGGTCCGCACCGCATGACGATGGGACTCACGGATGAGGTTGACCGTATCGATCACCGTGCCGTCGAGGTCGAACAGGATCGGATCGAAGCCGTGGTCCAGGCTCACTGTTGGTCCTCGGCGTGCCCAAGACCATGGTCCTCGAGTAAACCGCTCAATGCGTCCATCCCCTGTTCGTCGGTCAGCTCAAAATGCAGTGGCGACACGGAGATCTCGCCGACCTCAAGCGCCGCAAAATCGGTGCCGGCTTGGGCGTGATACCCGGGGCGCTCGCCATAGATCGTGTAGCGCCGGCGGGGTCCATCGGTGCCCTCCAAGACCAGGGCGTCGTTGTAGATCCGGCGCCCCAGTCGCGTGACACGTGCCCGGGGGGGGTCGTGCGCCGGACGCGCCGGCGCATTGACGTTGAGCAGCACATTGCGCGGGAAACGGTTCTGGGTGATCAGGGGCACGAGGTGCGGGACGAAGTTGCACACCGCATCGAACTCGTAGTGACGCCCGTCCCACTGATCATCCGGGTCACCCATGTGCTGTTGCGAGACCGCGATCGCCGGCCACCCCAGCAAGACCCCTTCCAGGGCCGCAGCCACCGTACCGGAGTAGGTCACGTCATCGCCCATGTTGAGACCCATGTTGATTCCGCTGACGACGACGTCGGGGATCCCGTCCAGGAGCCCAAGCATCGCAAACCGCACACAATCGACCGGGGTGCCATCGGTGGCATAGGCCAGCGACCCGTCCTCCAGTTCCACCTGCTCGATATGGAGGGGGGTGTGGATCGTGATGCCGCGCGCGATGGCGCTGCGGTTGCGATCCGGGGCGATCACGCTCACCCGGCCCACTGCCTCGAGCGCACACTTGAGTGCGAGCAGGCCAGGCGAGAAGACGCCATCGTCGTTGGTGACCAGGATGTGCGTCATTCGGCATGCCCGAGTATAGGGGCGCCGGAGGTCGTCTCCGGATAGCGGACTCCGACCAGTGTCAACGCATGCGCCGGAGCCGTGTCACCCGCCGCGCTACGTGGCGCGCCGCGGAGTAACTCGGTCATCTCCTGCGCCGGGCGTATCCCGCGACCGACCTCGAGCATCGTCCCGACAAGGATCCGCACCATGTTGCGAAGAAACGCATCGGCTTCGATCCGCAGCACCAGCTCATCAGCGCGCACCGCCCAACCGCACTGGCGAACCGTGCGATCGAAGAACACGTGCTCGGTCTTGGTCGGGGTAAAGGCCGTGAAATCGTGCTGCCCCACACACGCACGAGCCGCCGCGGTCATCGCATCCAGATTCAATGTCCGCGGGTGGTGAAACACGCACGCACGCCGCAATGGGGAACGTGGTCCGGTGAGCACCCGGTACTCGTAGATGCGGCCGATCGCGCTCGCGCGCGCATCGAACGCCGCGGAACACAGACCGACCTTCCAGACGCCAAGGTCGGGGGGCAAGATCCCGGCCAGGCTCTTGGTAAGGCGCCGCGGGTCGATGTCCTGGTCGCATCCAAACGACGCGACCTGCCCGGTGGCGTGGACGCCGGTATCGGTGCGCCCGGCAACGTGCAGTTCAACCGGAGCCCGCAAGATCACCTCGAGCGCGTGGGCCAAGATCCCCTCACAGGTCCGCTGACCGGGCTGGGCCGCCCAGCCAGCAAACCGCGACCCGTCGTACTCGATGTCGAGCCGCACCACCGACATCTACGCCAGCTCCGGCACGGCGATCGCACCCTCACGCAAATCCGCGCGGCGGCGAGCGACCTCGGGATTACCGACCAGGTCGGGGCTCTGCACGAACGCCAGCGCCGCGACCGACGCCTCAAACGCGTCGTGGTCCTCCTCGACCACGGCGCGCCATTCCCCGATCGGCTCCGCATGCCGCGCGCAGAGGTCATGTCGGAGATCTCGCGCCCCCATATGAACTGGGTCGAGGCCGAACCCGCGTGCCATCACGCGTGGAAGGACCTCGATCCCACCGATTGAGGGTGCGAGGGTACCGGCGCGGCCCCGAGCGATCTCCGACTCGACGATCCGGCGATCTTGGACGACCGCACGCCAATTCGCGCGGGCGGCGGCCCGAGCAGCGGCCGCCCCGCTCCAATCCGCCCCGACGATGCGTCGGGGTCCCACCGGATTAGGCCGCGCTGATCGCCGGCTCGCGCGTCAGCTCAAGCAACACCATCTCTGCCGCGTCACCCTGACGGGGTCCGAGCTTGAGTACGCGTGTGTAGCCACCGTTGACGTCCTGGAACGCCGGGGCGATCTCGTTGAACAATCGGTATGTCACCTGCTTGTTGCGCAGGAGCGCGATGGCCTGACGACGGGCGTGCAACGTGTCGGTCTTGCCCAAGGTGATCGCCTTCTCAGCGATGCCGCGCGCCAGCCGTGCTTTGGGGGCAGTCGTCTGGATGCGGCCGTGCGTCAGCAGCGCGGTGGCCAAGTTCGCTCCCATCGCCCGACGGTGGGAACTCGAACGATTGAGCTTGGGTCCTGAGCGCTGATGACGCACGATGGTTCTCCTTGTGAACGACGGGTACTACTCGGCGCGCAGGGCGAGTCCGTGCGTGGCGAGGTTCTCTTTCACTTCTTCGATCGACTTCTTGCCGAAGTTCGGGATCGCCGAGAGTTCGTCTTCGGTCTTGGAGACCAAGTCTCCAATGGTCTCCACGCCAACCCGCTTGAGGCAGTTGTAGGACCGCACACCGAGCTCCAGCTCTTCGATCATAATGTCATGCAGATTTCCACCCGGCCGCTCTTCTTCGGGCTCGGGCTGACCCAAGGTCTTGACGACGTCGGGGTCGGCAAACAGGGCCAAACGGTGGATCAACGTCTCGGCGGCTTCGGCGACCGCCGTGCGCGGGTCGATGCTGCCATCGGTCTCCACCTCGAGGGTAAGCTTGTCGTAATCGGTGCGCTGACCGACGCGCGCCGAGCCGACCTCGTACCGCACCCGAGCGACGGGCGAGAAGTTCGAATCGACCGGGATCACCCCGATCACGGTGTTCGGGCCCTTGTTGCCCTCGGCCTGCACATAGCCGCGACCACGGGAGATCGTGAGCACCATCTCGAGCTTGGCGTTCGCGGCCAGGTTGGCAATCTCCAACTCCGGATTCAGGATCTCCAGGTCGGCCGGACAGCTGATGTCACCGGCGGTGATCGGGCCCGCTGTCGACTTGGAGAGCTCGACCTCGATCTCGCTCACCTCGCCGTGCAATCGACACACCAGGCGCCGCAGCGCCAAGATGATGTCGGTGACGTCCTCACGCACGCCGGCAACGGCGGTGAACTCGTGCTGGACGCCTTCAATCCGCACCGATGTGACAGCTGCACCCTCGAGTGAGGACAACAGCACGCGGCGCAATGAGTTTCCGAAGGTGTGGCCAAAACCGCGGTCCAGCGGCTCAACCTCAAAGATGCCGAGCGTGTCCGAGACAGGCTCATAGGTCATGCGAGGTGACTGCTCGTCAATCACGAATCGTTCCTTGTTGTCCGGCGTCGGCCGGATGTACTACCGACGCAAATTGACCCATCAGCATCGGCTCCCGAGCACGCGTCGAGGCTCGGGAACCATCGCCAATAGGAATGCCTACTTCGAGTACAACTCCACGATCAACTGCTCGCGAACTGGGGTGTCGATCTCGCCGCGCTCCGGAAAGCGCAGGATCTTGCCTGTCAGCGAGTCATGGTCCGCCTGCAACCACGGCGCCAGATGCGACACCATCTCGGTGTTCTGACGAATCTGGGGCTCCGAGCCGGACTCCGGACGCAGGCTGATCACGTCATCGGGCTTGACCTGGTAACTGGGGATGTCGACCTTGCGGCCGTTGACCCGGAAGTGGCCGTGACGTACCAGCTGGCGCGCCTCGCGGCGCGACGAGGCAAAGGCCAAGCGCGTCACCACGTTGTCCAGCCGCATCTCGAGCAGGCGCAGCAAGTTCTCACCGGTAATGCCCGGTTGACGGCTGGCCTTCTCGTAGTACAGGCGAAACTGCTTCTCGAGGACCTGGTAGTAGCGGCGCATCTTCTGCTTTTCGCGCAACTGCAGCAGATACTCGCTCTGACGAATACGGCCGCGGCCGTGCTCGCCAGGCGGGTAGGGGCGCGTCGTCACCGCACACTTCGGGGTGTAACAACGGGAACCCTTGAGAAAGAGTTGTTCGCCCTCGCGGCGACAGAGCTTGCAGACCGAACCGGTATCGCGTGCCATTGTGCTGCCCTCTAGACCCGGCGCCGCTTGCGAGGACGGCATCCGTTGTGGGGGACGGGGGTCACATCCGTGACCGAGGTCACCTCGAGGCCAGCGGCCTGGAGGGACCGAATCGCGGTTTCCCGGCCGGAGCCAGGACCCTTGACGTAGACGTCGACCTTCTGCAGACCGTGCTCCATGCCCTTCTTGGCCGCCGCGTCAGCGGTGACCTGAGCGGCAAACGGCGTGCTCTTCCGCGAGCCCTTGAACCCCGCTGAGCCCGCAGTCTCCCAGGCGATCACGTTGCCTTGCTTGTCCGTCAGGGTAACGATCGTGTTGTTAAACGACGTCTTGATATGTGCCTGACCGACGGCGATGTTTTTGCGCACACGCCGACGACTCCGGCCGCGCGTGACCTTCTGGCGAGACATGGACCCCTTACTTCTTCTTGCGCTGCTTGCCGACGGTCTTCTTGGGACCTTTCCGGGTGCGCGCGTTGGTCTTGGTGCGCTGCCCACGGACCGGGAGCGAGCGCCGGTGGCGCAGGCCGCGGTAGCAGGCAATCTCCATTAGCCGCTTGATGTCATTGGCACGTTCGCGACGGAGGTCGCCCTCGACCGTGAGGTGCTTCTCGATGACATCACGCAGTTGTCCGACTTCGTCCTCAGTGAGGTCGCGGACGTACGTGTCGCGATTAATCCCGGTCTCAACCAAGACGCGGTTCGCCGTGGGGCGACCGATGCCGTAGATGTACGTCAGACCGATCTCAACCCGCTTTTCACGGGGAATGTTGACTCCGGCGATGCGCGCCATGGCTAGCCTTGCACCTGCTTGTGGCGGGCGTTCTGGCAAATGACCATGACCTTGCCGTGCCGACGAATCACGCGGCACTTCTCGCAAATCGGCTTCACCGATGGGCGAACCTTCACAGCAATCCCCCGTACAGAAGACATTCGGCGTTTGCCGAATGCAGGGTCAGAGAAACGCCCGCGACAGACTGTCCGCGAGCGGCCGCGCATACTAGCACGCTACAGCCCGACGTCACGTGGTGCCATCCACAGCGGCTGTCAGGATCCGCGGTCCCGCGGCGGTAATGGCGACGGTGTGCTCCCAATGGGCCGACAGCGTTCCATCCTTGGTCGTCACCGTCCAGCCATCCGGGCCCAGCATGACATCCGGACCACCAATATTCACCATGGGCTCGATGGCAATCACCAGGCCCTCGACCAGCACCTCACCGGTGCCGGGCACCCCGAAGTTCGGGACGTTGGGGGGCTCGTGCATCGAGCGCCCGACGCCATGGCCGACCAAACTCTCCACACAGGAGAATCCCGCCGCCTCGACCGTCGTCTGCACCGCATTCCCGATGTCGCCGAGGCAGCGACCGACCTGCGCCGCGGCGATGCCCGCCGCGAGGGCCTGGCGAGTGACCGCAGACAGCCGAATCGCCTCGGTGTTTCGTGTCCCGACCACATAGGTCCGAGCGGAATCCGAGACCCAACCATCGAGCACCGCACCACAGTCGATCGAGATCAGATCACCGTCCACCAGGGCGTAGGCGCCGGGGATCGCGTGAACGACCTCATTGTTGATCGATGGGCAAATCGTCGCGGGAAAACCTTGGTAGCCCTTGAATGCGGGCTCCGCCCCCGCATCACGGATCGTCTGTTCGGCGATCGCATCGAGCTCCCCGGTTGTCACACCGACCGCGACCGCGCGCGCCATCGCGTCATGGGCGCGGGCAAGCACGGCTCCTGACGCCGCCATCGCGTCGATTTCCGCCGGGGATTTGAGGATCCCCGTTGAGGCGCGACCGGACGTAGCGCCCAAGGCCCTAATTGCCCGCGACGGCCGACGTGATCTGGACATAGACCTCGTCCTGAGATTGCTCACCGTTAATCGCACGTAAAAGGCCCCGTGCGGTGTAGTAGTCGATCAGCGGCGCGGTACTGGCCTCGTACACGCTCAAGCGATTCTCGACCGCCTCGGCCCGGTCATCGGCCCGCTGGTAGAGGTCGCACTCGCCCGTTGCCGCGCACGTCGCATCGCGCTGGTGCGGTGCGAAGACCTCGTGCCACGAGCGTCCGCAATTCCGGCAGATCCAGCGGCCAGCCAGGCGACGCACGAGTTCCTGGCGCGACACATCCAGCGAAAGCACGGCATCAAGCGGCGCGTCGAGTTCGCGGAGCATCTCGTCGAGTGCCTGAGCCTGCGGCAGCGTCCGCGGGAACCCGTCGAGCAAGAAGTTGCCGGCGCCCGGGCTCAGACGCTCGCGGATCATCCCGATCACGACAGCGTCGGGAACAAGGTCGCCCGCGTCCATATAGCGCTTGGCTTCGCGACCGAGTTCGGTGCCCTTCGCGACGGCCTCCCGCAAGAGGTCGCCCGTCGCCAAGTGGGTCAGGTGCAGATCGGACTTGAGACGTTCAGCTTGCGTGCCCTTGCCGGCACCGGGCGGACCAAGAAAGACCAGGCGAGTTATCGGAGGAACCCTTCGTACGAGCGCATCATCAGCTGAGCTTCCATCTGACGGATGGTGTCGAGGGCAACACCGACCACGATCAAGATGGACGTTCCGCCGAGCACGCCAAAGAACACGTTGGACTGCGGCAAGTACTTGAACACGATGCTCGGCAACGCCGCGACCAGGGCGAGGTAGACCGCACCGGGAAGGGTGAGGCGCGTCAGCACCCGGTCCAAGTAGACCGCCGTCGGGCGCCCGGGGCGTACCCCAGGAATAAAGCCACCGTACTTCTTGAGGTTCTCCGCCTGCTCGACCGGGTTGAACACAATCGCCGTATAGAAGTACGTGAAGACGATAATCAAGAGCGCTTCGAAGATGATGTAGTACCACGAGCCCGGGGCCAGGAAGGTCGAGATCGACTGGAACACCGATCCCCGTCCGGCGAACTCGGTAATCGTGGCAGGCAGGATCACGACCGACGACGCAAAGATCACGGGGATCACCCCGGCCATGTTGACCCGGAGCGGCATATACGTCTGGCCGCCGGTGGTCATGCGCCGACCCACCATGCGCTTGGCGTACTGAATGGGAATCCGTCGCTGGCCTTCGGTGATGAACACCACGCTGACGACCACGGCGAGCGCGATCACGAGGATCACGATCTGGATGATGGGCGTCAAATTCAACCATGCGGACACGCCGGCGGGAATCGAGGCCACGATGTTGGCGAAGATCAACAAGGAGATGCCGTTGCCGATCCCACGCTGCGTAATCAGCTCGCCCAGCCACATCACCAAGCTCGTCCCAGCGGTGAGGCTCAGAATGATGATGTAGAACTTGCCGGTCGACAGGCCCGGCAATCCGCCCTGGGACTTGAAGTACAGGACGTAGGCAAACGACTGCAAGGCCGCCAGAGCCACGGTGAAGTACCGCGTGTACTGGGTGATCTTCTGCTGGCCGGCCTCCCCTTCTTTCTGGAGTGCCTCCAGCTTGGGAAGGACTACAGTCAGCAGCTGCAGCACGATGCTCGCCGTGATGTAGGGCATGATGCCCAGCGCAAACACGGCAAAACGGGTCAAGGCGCCGCCGGCGAAGAGGTTGAGCAAGCCGACCAGGCTCGACCCGCGATTGTTGATCGCGTTTTGGATCGCCGCGATGTTGACCCCCGGCACGGGGACGTAGGACCCGAGCCGGTAGATCAGCAGGATGAACGCCGTGAAGCCGATCTTCTTGCGCAGGTCCGGCGAACTCAGCGCGCTCAGCATCGACTTCAGCACAGCGTGTTACCCCTCAGATCCGATGACCTCGGCGGTTCCACCGGCAGCCTCGATCTTGGCCTTGGCCGCAGCCGAGAACGCGTGTGCCCGCACCGTCAACGCGCGACCAAGCTCGCCTTCGGCGAGAATCTTGATTGGCCACTGGCGATGCAAGTTGTTCTTGACAATACCGCGCGCCTCAAGTGCTGCGACGTCAACGACCGAGCCGGCGTCAAACACCTCGAGCTGGCTGACGTTCACCGGAACCGTGTGGGTCCGGAACGGCCCGAACGGCATCGACTTCTTGTGGTTGGGGCCACGCTGCTTGGCCTGCTGCATGTAGGCAGGAATCTGACCACCGGTGTACCCCGGACGGACCCCGCCACCCGAGCGAGCACCCAGGCCCTTCATGCCACGACCAGAGGTCTTTCCCATGCCCGAGCCCGGGCCACGGCCGATCCGCTTACGCGGGTGACGCGAGCCCGGACGGGGTGCCAGCGACTCGAGCCGGATCTGGTTGGGGTCGACAGGCGTGATTTCCTCAGGCGTGATCATGGATCTCCTCAACGTTCACCATGGACGCGACGATCCGCAGCATTCCGCGCAGCTGAGGTGAGTCCTGGTGCTCAACGGTTTGGCCTATCCGCCGGAGCCCGAGCGCGCGCAGAGTGCCGCGATGGCGCTGTTGGCGACCGATGGTCGACCGGGTCTGTGTCACGCGAAAGCGGCTCACGCGTCGTCCTCTGCCACCGGTGCTGCCTTCGGCGCCACACCCAGCATCTCACCGATGCGCTTGCCACGAAGCTCTGCAACCTCCGCCGGGGTCCGCAGTTGCTTGAGGCCATCAACGGCCGCCGTCACGAGGTTGAGCGGGTTGCTCGACCCCAGCGACTTGCTCAGGATGTCGTGGATGCCCGCGAGCTCGAGCACGGCACGCACACCGCCACCGGCGATCACACCCGTGCCCTCGGAGGCCGGCTTGAGCAGCACACGACCGGCGCCGTGGCGACCCACGACCTGGTGGGTAATCGTCGTGCGGTACTTGGGAACACGAAAGAGGTTCTTCTTGGCGTCATCGACGGCCTTCTGGATGGCCACCGGAACCTCGTTGGCCTTCCCGTGACCGACGCCCACGGTGTCCACCTCATTGCCGACCACGACGAGTGCGGAGAACGAAAAACGCCGACCGCCCTTGACCACCTTGGCCACACGGTTGACCTGGACGACGCGCTCGTTGAGTTCGAGCCCCTCGGAATTTACTTTCGGCTTACGACGCCGCTCGGCCACGAACCCGCCCCTTCCTAGAAAACAAGGCCCGCTGAGCGGGCCGCATCGGCGAGCGACTTCACGCGCCCGTGGTACTTGTAGCCGCCACGGTCAAACACAACCGTTTCGACCCCTGCTGCGCGTGCGCGCTCGGCGAGCAAACGACCGACCTCGCTCGCCGCGGCACCCTTTGCCAACCCCTTGAGTTCCGCCTCGGTCGACCCGGCCGCCGCCAAGGTGTGACCCTGGCTGTCATCGATGATCTGGGCGTAGATGCGCAGGTTGGAGCGGGACACGCAAAGGCGCGGACGACCCGCTGTTCCGGTGACCTTCGCGCGAATACGACGGTGACGCCGTGCGCGCTTTTGTTCTGACGTGAGCTGACCCATAATTATGCCCTCTTACCGACCTTGCGCCTGACCTGCTCGCCGGCGTACCGAATACCCTTGCCCTTGTACGGCTCAGGCGGACGAACGTCGCGAACCTGGGCAGCAATCTGCCCCACGGCCTGCTTGTCAATGCCACGCACTACCACTTGGGTGGGGACGGGAACTTCGAAGGTGATTCCGTCCGGCGGCTCAAGCGCCACCGGGTGAGAGTAGCCGACCGCCAACTCGAGTGAGTGGCCCCGCAACGCGGCACGGTAACCGACACCGACGAGTTCGAGCTCTTTGGAATACCCATCGGTCACACCCTGGACCATGTTGGCCACCAAGGTACGGGTCAACCCATGCAAGGCACGGTGCGGGCCACGATCGGTCGGCCGCGTGACACGCAGCTCACCCTCGTGCCGTTCGACCACGATGGGCTGAACGACGGTGTGCACAAGCGTGCCTTTGGGCCCGTTGACCGTGATGTGCTGGCCAGAGATCTCTATGTTGACCCCGTCGGGAACGGGGATCGGTGCACGACCGATACGACTCATAAGTGTCCTTGCCTCGTCCTCGTCCTTACCACACGGTGCAGATCAACTCGCCGCCGATACCACGGCGGCGGGCTTCCTGCCCGCTCAACAGCCCTTGCGAGGTGGAGATCACCGCGACACCCATACCGCCGAGCACACGCGGAACGTCGTCGCTGTTGAGGTACACGCGACGCCCAGGCTTCGACATCCGCCGAATCCCCGACAACACGCGTCGCCGTTCCTTGTCGTACTTCAACCGGACGGTGAGCTTACGTCCATCGACCTCATACCCGGCGATGTAGCCCTCGTCCTGCAGCAGCTGCGCGACGGACTGCTTCATCTTGCTGGTCGGCATCATGACCGTGTCGTGCAGCGCGAGGTTCGCGTTGCGCAAACGGGTGAGCATGTCCGCGATCGGATCGGTCAGCATGACTACCAGCTCGCCTTCGTCATCCCGGGGATCACGCCGGCATGGGCCTGCTCGCGCAGGCAGATGCGGCACAGCCCGAACTTGCGAAAGACCGCGCGTGACCGACCGCACCGCATGCAGCGGGCGTATTTCCGGGTCGAATACTTCTGTGGCCGCGCCGACTTGACGCGCAGGCTGGTCTTCGCCAACTCCAGGCTCCTCAGGTTCTCTCTAGCGCTTCTTGGTCCGCATCGCCCCACGCTTGCGCATCTTGCGCCGACGCCGGATGGCGAGCTCCTCTGCCGTGTACCCCTCGATACGGAAAGGCATGCCCAGGGCCCGCAGCAATTCGCGTGCCTCGGCATCCGTACCCGCTGACGTCGTAATCGTGACGTTCAGACCCCGCACGTTGTCGATACGGTCGTATTCGACTTCGGGGAAAATGGTCTGCTCGCGCAGGCCAAGATTGTAGTTGCCGCGTCCGTCGAACCCGTCGGGGTTGATGCCGCGAAAGTCGCGGATCCGTGGCAAGGCGATCGCCGTAAGGCGGTCGTAGAACTCCCACATCCGGTCGCCGCGCAGGGTGACCTTGCAGCCGATCGCCATGCCTTCGCGCAGCTTGAACTGGGCGATCGACTTGCGTGCATGTGTGACCATCGGGCGCTGGCCGGCGATGATCGCCAACTGCGCCATGGCCTCGTCGAGCGCCTTCGAGTTCTGCTTGGCCTCGCCGACACCCATGGACAGCGTGATCTTCTCGATCCGCGGAAGCTGCATCGGCGACGTGTACTCGAACTGCTCCTGCAGCAGCGGGCGCACGTCGGTCGCGTAGTAGTCCTTGAGTCGCGGACGAACCGCGGTGTTGATGTTCTGATCTTCGCTCATCGCGTTTAGTCGATCCGCTTTCCACTCCGCACAGCGACGCGAACGCGTTCGCCGTTGTTGCTTTCGATCCGCACCCGGGTCGCCTTCTTGGTCTCCGGGTCCACCAACGCCAGGTTCGACATGTGAATCGGTGCCGGCTTCTCGATAATGCCACCAGGGCTGTCCGGCGGACGCGGCTTGGTGTGGCGCTTGATGATGTTCAGGCCCTCGACGACCGCACGCTCGTCGGACGGACGCACCTCAAGCACAGTACCGGTCTTGCCCTTGTCCTTCCCGGAGATGGCGATCACGGTGTCGCCCTTCTTGATGCGCGCCGGCATTACAGCACCTCCGGGGCGAGGCTGATGATCTTCATGAAGTCCTTCTCACGCAGCTCGCGGGCGACCGGGCCGAAGATACGCGTCCCACGCGGGTTCTGCGCAGCATCGATGATGACCGCAGCGTTCTCGTCGAACGCGATGAAGGTGCCGTCGTTGCGACCGTGAGCCTTCTTGGTCCGCACGACGACCGCTTTGACCACATCGCCCTTCTTGATTGCGCCGTTCGGAGTCGCAGCCTTCACCGTGGCGACGATCACGTCACCCACCGACGCGTAGCGACGTCGTGAACCGCCCAGCACGCGGATGCACAGGATTTCCCGGGCACCGGTGTTGTCGGCAACGCGCAGTCGGCTTTCATTCTGGATCATCTTCGCCCCTTACTTCGCGCGCTCGATGATCTCGGCCAGCCGCCAACGCTTTTGCTTGGAGAGCGGACGAGTCTCGATAATCCGAACCAAATCGCCCACGCCGGCCTCGTTGCGCTCGTCATGGACGTGCAGCTTGTGGGAACGGCGAAGGGTCTTCTTGTACATCGGATGCGAGGTTTGGCCGTCAATTCGCACCGTGACCGTCTTGTCACGCGCATCACTCACCACGACGCCCTGACGCACCTTGCGGCGGGCAACCAACTCTTGCGGTGTCTCAGGCACCAGCGGCCTCCTGCTCATGAGCAATCTCGCGGGCGCGGGCGGCCGTCAACAGACGGGCGATGTCGCGCTTGCGCGCGCGAATCTCGGCCGTGCGCTCCAGCGCACCCTGGGCATTCTGAAAACGCAAGTTGAACAGGGCATCGCGCGTATCGCGCATTGCCGCTGCCAGTTGCTCATCGGTGAGTTCGTTGACTTCGCTCCCCTTCACGATTGCCTCACTGATCCTCACGAGAAACGAACTTGCACCGAATCGGCAGCTTCATCGCGGCGAGCCGCATCGCTTCGCGCGCCAACGTTTCTGTCACGCCCGACATCTCGAACATGATCCGTCCGGGTTTGACCACCGCAACCCAGGTCTCGGGAGAGCCCTTGCCGGAACCCATACGGGTTTCTGCGGCCTTCTTGGTGACGGGAAGATGCGGGAAGATGTTGATCCAGATCTTTCCACCACGTCGAATGCGACGGTTCATCGCGATACGCGCGGCTTCGATCTGACGGTTGGTGATCCAGGCCGGCTCGAGTGCCTTGAGGCCGAACTCACCGAAGTGCAGCTCGGTGTGGCCCTTTGACAGCCCTTCGCGACGACCACGGTGGGCTTTGCGGTGCTTGGTCCGCTTCGGCATCAGCATGGCTTAGCGACCTCCGCCCGGACCGGCGTTTGGCGGTCCACCGGAGCCCTGGCCACTGCCCGCGCCGCGACCGCCACGCGACCCGCGATCCCCGCTCTCGGGACGCCGGTCACGACGCGGGCGCCGCGGCGGCGGTGCCTGGTCCAAATCCACTCGTCCGCGGGCGTCGGCGACACCCTCGGGCAGCACCTCGCCGCGGTTGATCCAGACCTTGACGCCGATGCGACCGAAGGTCGTCTTGGCCTCATGAAATCCGTAGTCGATGTCGGCGCGCAGGGTGTGCAACGGCACACGCCCGTCGGAGTAGTGCTCCGAACGCGACATCTCCGCGCCACCCAGTCGACCCGAGCACTGCACCTTGACGCCTTGGGCGCCCGAGCGCATCGCCGAGGTCAAGGCGCGCTTCATCGCACGACGGAAGCTCACGCGATTCTCGAGCTGTTCGGCGATCGACTGAGCGACCAACTT
>JADGPH010000209.1 GCA_017882555.1 Thermoleophilia bacterium | reverse complement strand
TGTGCCGACGTGCAGATCAGGGACCGTTGGATCAGCCCACGCCGACGGGAGCCGATGTTAACGGCACCTCCCCGGCATCGCCGTACGTCCGTAAGAACTTTGCGTGCCCTTCGTCGTCGAATTCCATGTACGTCACGAGATGCATGGTCATCAACTCGTTGGTCGGTGGGACGCTTTCGTATCCGGGGATCTTGAGCGCGACTGTGTGCCGGCCCTGCCAAGTGGTCTCCTGTACGAGCAGGCTTCCATCCGCGAGCATCGATATCGACTCACCCCGCATATCTGGGAAGGCGTCGAGCACGCGCCGGAAGCGATCGACATACCCACCGGGGCCGGTCGATGTCCTGCCGCGAGTGTGGTCCACGAGCACGACGTCCGGCGTGAGGTACTCGGCAACCCCGCTGTAGTCGCGCCGATTCCATGCTGCGAGCATCGCATCGGCCTGATCGCGCGCGGCTTGGCTATCCATTTGAGGTGCCTCCAGTCAGTCCAGCAGGCCGTGTCTACGGTGAGACTAGTCCTCCCGACCTACCGCGGCCAGCCCCTGCCCACTCGACCGACAGAGTCCCGGCCGGCGCGCGCTTCACCCGCCCGACCTTGCCCTGACCTGGTGAATCACCCTCACCGAAGTACCCGGTGCTGGCACCGATCCCCGGATGGAACGCCGACTCTCAGGCGATTGAACTTCGCACCCCACCGTTACCGGCGACGCACGTCAGGGCGGCGGGCCACTAAGCACCTGACCAGAACTACGCCACCGACAACATCACCGGGTCGCCGGCATCCTGGAACCGCCTGGCCTTCGAGTTCAAGTACGCGAACTGGGCATCCCTGTCCAGGTGTTGTTTACCTCCAACGGTTTTCGCGTTCACCCGCGGGGCTGTACCCGGACGCCCTCAACAGCCTCGCGACCGTCCGCGGCCACACCCGGTGCCCTGCGCGGCCAACTCCGCCGCCAACTTCGCCGCCAACTTCGCCGTCCACCGCGAGGCTGATTCCGGGTCGCCGCGGGTCACCGGATCCACCAGAGCATCCAACGCGACGATCACAGAGGTTTAATCACGGCTGACCCAGCGACCGCGGGCCGGAGGCTCGCCGGGAGCGGTCAGCCCAGGTCACGGCGCTACCGGCCCAACTGTAATTGTGAATAGCCCGGTTACTGAATAATGCACACAGCACAATCGGTCGGCCGGTCCCCGGGCGGCCCGGACCGGGTGGTCCAACTCCCGCACTCCTGGGCCACCGTGTCGGGGTGCGCACCCGTCACCGTGGCGCCCGCCTTGATGTCCGCCCCGACCCATCACCTTCGCCTTGGCGCCCGCGAGGCAGAAGGGGTACCACCGCTCGTACGGCACCCAGTTGCGGACCCCGACAGCGGGCACCGCTTCGATCACTCGGTGGGCGATCCGGTGTCAGAGCTGCGCCGCCGCGTTGAGGCCGAGGTCGCGAGTGAAACCGGGTGGCATGACGACGTCGCAGTGGGTGAGATCATGGATCGAGGAGTGCCCCAGACCCAGCACCGCAGAGTCGATGCCGCCGCGCAGGATGTCGAGCACATTTTCCACTCCGGCCTGCCCGTTGGCCGCCAGCCCCCACAGGTACGCACGTCCGATCAAGACCGCGCGCGCTCCCAGCGCCAGCGCCTTGACCACGTCGCTGCCGCGGCGAATACCGCCGTCGAGCAGCACCTCCACCTGCTCGCCGACCGCTTCGGCGATCGCGGGCAGCGCACGGATCGAGGCCGGCGTCCCGTCGAGGTTGTTCCCCCCGTGGTTGGACACGGAGATGGCCGTGACGCCGGCGTCGACCGCGCGCTTGGCGTCGTCCACTCGCATCACGCCTTTGAGCATGAACGGGGCACCCCATTGCTTACGCAACCAGGCCACGTCCTCCCACGTGGGTAGGGGCGTCTGCATCCACTCGCCGTAAGCAGTGAAGAAGGTGGGCGCCACCCCGCCCGGAGCTTTCAGGTTGGGCGTCGTGAGGTCGGGCAAAATACCGGTTTTGGCGAACTCCAGGAGCCAACGTGGCCGCACCAGGGTCTCCGGGGCCATGCGCACCATGGCCTTGAGGTCCACCTTCTCCGGGATGGTCGGGCTGCCCCAGTCGCGACCACTGGAGAATGACCAGTCCAGCGTCATGATCAATCCGACGGCGCCAGCCTTACGAGCGCGCTCCATACGCTGCAAAAGGACCTCGCGAGAGCCCACCCAGTACATTTGGAAGAATGTCTGCGGGTTGACCGCAGTCACATCCTCGACCGGCTTGCTAGCGAACGAGCTCAGGCCCATCGCCACGCCGCGTGCGGCCGCGGCGCGGGCGACGGCCACCTCGCCGTCCGGGTGCACGGCCTGCACGCCGGTCGGCGAGATGACGACGGGCATCGAGATCGACTGACCCATCACCGTGGTTGCCAGTTCTCGGGTGGCAGATAGCCCGGCCACGTGCGGGGCGAATCCCAGCTCGCCGAACGCGGCGGTGTTATCACTGATGGTCACCCCCTGCTCCGACCCGGCTACCAGGGCGCTGTACACCGACTTCGGCAACCGCTTCTTCGCGCGCCGCTGCGCCTCGGCCACCGTCTCGAACCATGTCTTGCTCATCAATGCTCTCCTCTACAAAACTAAAACGTGTCACCTGCGCCAAAGCGCTGGTGCATCCAAGCCACGGGCCCGGTGCAGATACTGGGTTCGATCATGCGGCCGGTCCAACTGAACTGGTGGACGAGCACTCCGACCTTCTGCCGGCCGGGCGTCGGTCGCTGCGCCGACGGTTGTGTCGATCACGATCATCGAGTCTCATCCTCCGCGGGTGTAATGATCATGACTTGAAACGGCCTGCGTTCAAAGGGCACGCCCGAACACCACCATCTCGGCGGTGTCGACGCCAACGGCCGTACACGCAGGCCGGGCAGTGGGTTGCTCGGCGAGACTGCGGACCACGGAGGCG
>JADGPH010000031.1 GCA_017882555.1 Thermoleophilia bacterium | reverse complement strand
GCGATCCGGCCCACGGCTCGGGGTTGACCCAACGTGGGAGCATTCGCGGGCCGGGCAGCAGTGGCAGGACTCGGGCCGGTCCTGGTGTCGCCACAGGAACCGGCGGGCCAGCGATCGCACCAACGAGTGTGGACGTGCTCGCGAGCACACCCGCGGCTAGGACGGCCGCACCAAATGCTCGGCGCAGGTGACGCCGTACTGGGCCGGAGGTCGCGGGTGTCGTCATACGGGGTCCTTCGAGGACGTGGTGATCGTGGATCGATCGAATGATCGGCGTCTGGGTTCGCCGTGGGTCTCGGGGTTCGGATGCGATCGGGCATGGCGGCGGCGCGGATCCCAACCTATTCTCGCATCAAACGGAATCAGCGTTGGCATGGTGTTGGGATCCCGTGACAGTTCCGGGAGCAACTTGCCCTCGGCCGTGGTGACGCGCTATCCTAATGTCATGAATCCAAGCAGAATTTTTGCCTTTCCCAATCCGGTCAATGAGGTCTCTGCTCGCTGCGTCGCCGCGGGCGTCGTGGCCCTGTGCCTTGCGGCAATCTTCTTCGGTCAACCGTGGTTGACGGTGGTGATCGCATACGGATTCCTCGCGCGGGTGCTCACCGGTCCAACGCTCAGTCCGCTGGGCCAGGTGGTCACGCGTGTCGTAACCCCGCTCCTGAGGATCCCGCCACGCTACGTACCCGGTCCTCCGAAGCGTTTCGCACAAGGGATCGGCGCCGTGTTATCGGTCCCCGCGGCCATCTTGGCAGTGGGTTTTGCGCAGGCTGGGGCGGCCGATGTGCTCCTTGGAGCCATCGTGGTCGCCGCCGCCCTCGAGTCCGCGTTGGGGTTCTGCTTGGGGTGCACCATCTTTGCGGGCTTGATGCGTATCGGCTTGATACCCGATCGCGTCTGCGCCAGTTGCGCGAATCTTCGATTCGACACTCCGCTCGGCGAAACACGCTCGTAGCGAGGCCGCTGGTATTGAGAACCAGTCGCCCGCCGGAGGGAATCTGCTGCGGCCCGTGGATGCGCTGACCGATTCCCTCCACGCGGACCGCGAGGGCGGGGGCTGCGGCGCTAGTTCGGTTCGGACTGCATCTCCGGAGGAATCAACATCACGGGGCAGTTCGCGTGATAGGCAAGGTAACCGGCAAAGCTGCCGACGGCCATGCGGCGGAAGGCGCCCTGGTGACTTGCCGCGACGATCAGATCGACGTGCTCGTCTTCAGCCCATCGGCTCGCCGCAGCCGGCGGGTAATTGGCAAAGCTGTCGATCATCACGACATTGCTGTGCGGCGTACGGGTACCCATCTCCGTGAGCCACTCCGGTGTGTCCGGTGGGGCAGTTGCCTGCGGCGGGTAGTAGATCCCGAAATACACCGCCGGCGGCACGATGTAGACGATGTCAAGGCGCTCGGCACCGAGTTGATCGCGGAGACGGATCGCGCGCTCGAGGGCAAGGTTGGATGCCGGACTGCCGTCGACACAACACGCGATGTGGGTGATGCGCTCTCCCATCAGGGGCCTCCTTGGCGTGAGATCTCAACGCGTGTACAGGGTGCGCGTCTGGACCGTGCACTGTGAGGTTCTCTCATCACCGCTGCCGGGGCATCGGGGATCTGCACACAGGGCCGTGGGGGGAATTGCGGACTCGATGACGATCTCCAGCCGGTGATGCGTCCTTGTGCGATGGCTCAGTGGTTCACCCGGTCTGCACGTGCCCGTCGTTGAACCAGGGTCCACGCCGCGATGAACGCGGCGATCTCGAGGCCGAGGTCGACGACGACGACGACGACGACAAACCATCCTCCGAGCAGCCATCCCGAAGCCCGATCGCAAAGAGCACGCCGGTCACGAGGCTGCCGATGCCAACAATGACGATCGAGGTGATCAGGATGATGAGGCGGCGGCGAGCATGATGCTCACGGGGAGGTACGCGGCGATCGCCCATTCGGTGTTCACGACGTGTGCCTGTTGGCTCGACGGAGTCGACCTCCACGTGGGTGATCGGCACCGGAAACCACTCACGTGCCTGGGTGACGACCTCGCGCTCCCCCGCCCCCCCCGGAGCGCTCGCCGGCGTGGGTGGCGATGACGATCACGTCGGGAGCAAACGACCAGACTGCGTCGTCGATCGCCGGCAGGGGGCCCGCATCCCCGGGCGCTCCCGGTGTCGGGATCCCTGCTGGTCCGCAGCGTCCGGACAGCCAGTACCGCAGTCATGAGGTCGGTCCCGGGGCGCCGACCAGCACCTCGGACTCATTCTCGTCGGCCGGCTCGCGGACTTCGCGGGAGAGTTCGGTCCCGGTGCACGTGGCCCCGTGCGGTTCAGCGATGCGTCACCGGGCGCTGTCGCCCAAGAGCCCGCGGGCGATCACCAGGCGCTGGATCTGGCTGGTGCCCTCGTAGATCTCGGTGATCTTGGCATCACGGTAGTAGCGCTCGGCCGGGTATTCGGAGGAGTAGCCATAGCCGCCGAGCGTCTGTACCGCGACGTCTGCTGCCTCGACGGCGACGGCGCTGGCGAACAGCTTCGCCTTGGCACCGACGATGCCGTGCGGTTCGCCGGCGTCGCGCAGGGCTGCTGCGTGGCGCGTCAGGAGTCGGGCCGCGTCGAGCTTCGCGGCCACGTCGGCCAAAGGAAACTGGATCCCTTGAAACCGTGCGATCGGTCCTCCGAACGCGACCCGGGACCGGGCGTACTCTGTCGCGAGATCAAGGGCCGCCTGGGCGATCCCGCACGCTTGGGCGGCGATGGTGATGCGCCCGCCGTCAAGGGTTGTCAGCGCGAGCTTCAGACCTTCACCCGGCTTTCCGAGCATGTTCACGCCGGGGACTTTGCAGCCGTCGAAGACAAGCTCGACGGTGGATGAGGTGTGCAGGCCCATCTTCGGTATCTCGCGTCCGACCTCAAACCCCGGGCCCGGTTCGACGAGAAACGCACTCACGCCCTTCGCTCCGGGGCCACCGGTACGGGCGAACACCACAAACAACGCCGCAAATCCGCCGTTGGTGATCCATTGTTTGCTGCCGGAGATCGACCATCCGTCGGCGTGTTCGGCAGCGCGCGTGCGCAGTGACGCGGTGTCGGAACCCGCGTCGGGCTCGGTCAGCGCGTACGCCCCGAAGATCTCGCCGGTCGCCAACCGCGGCAGCCATGCCGCGCACTGTGCCGGGGTACCGGCACGCATCAGCGGCGCCGCGACGAGGCCATTCTGAACCGCAACGGCCGTCGATGTCCCGGCGTCGGCCCGAGCGATCTCCTCGACGACCAGACACAGCGAGGTCGCATCAAGGCCCGCGCCGCCTAGTTCCTCCGGAACGGTCACGGCCAAGAGACCGATCTCACCCATCCGGCGCAGGACCTCCACGGGGACATGGTGATCGGCATTCCACGCCGCGGCGTTGGGTGCGATCTCGCGCTGCGCAAACTCTCGAGCGAGTGCCTGGACCTCGCGGTGCGTTTCGCTCAAAAGTGTGGTCGTCACGAGTTCTCCCGGTCGCGGCTAATCGCCCAAAAAGCAGTGGTCGAGAGGCGTACTACAGGCCCTTCGACGCGGATGTCAAGCATTCGCGGCCGCCGTACAGTGATGCGGGCGATGATCCGCGGCCGCCATGAGCGTCGAGAGCCTGTTCATCGTGCGGGCGTGGCATCGCCGATACGCGCGACATCCGGCGGAGGCGCCTCGTGCAACCGACAGACAAGTTACAAGGTGCCGATCATCACCCGCAGCGCCACGAGGACCTTCTGCCGCCGATCCCTCTAGACGGGGTGTCGACGCACCGGGGAGGGGATGCGAATCTCCGCCACGGCACTCGTGGGCCCAAAGATGCCCGTCTCGGTCACCCAGACGTGCGTGCCGTCAGAGGAGACCCCCGCGGGGCTCACCAACCCCAACTCCAGTGCGGCCACCGGCCGACCGGTTGAGGCGCTGATTTCGAAGACCAGGCCCAACATCTGGGTCACCCAGACATGCGCACCATCTGAGGAGATCTGCTCCAGACCTGGGGGCCCCGCAATCGAGCGGACGCGCAGGCCAGTCGCGGCGTTGATCTCGGTCACCATGCCAAGTGGACTCGCCACCCACACATGGGTGCCGTCGGCCGAGATCGACGACGGCGCTTCACCTACGCCGATCCCGCGAATCACTCGCCCGGTCGCCGCGTTGATCTCGGTGACCGAGTGACCTGGTC
The DNA here is from genome assembly GCA_017882555.1 of Thermoleophilia bacterium. Lineage (GTDB taxonomy): Bacteria > Actinomycetota > Thermoleophilia > Miltoncostaeales > Miltoncostaeaceae > CAITWD01. The sequence continues at coordinate 1,269 of JADGPH010000031.1, read as the reverse complement.
GGGACGGGGTCCCCTGGTTTGCGACCCAGACGTGCGTACCGTCTGAGGCAACAGCCAATGGGTTCACTCCGACGCCGATCGTTCGCATCACGCGACCCGTGGCTGCGTTGATCTCGGTGACGGTGTGACCGGGGCTCGCTCCAGGTGGCGTGGCGTGGCCGACCCAGACCCGAACGCCGTCCGACGACACTGCGGCGGCGCCGAAGCCGACGAAGATCGCGCGGACGACTCGACCCGTCGATGCGTTGAGCTCGAGGACGAACCCGGCGAGACTCGTGACCCACACGTGCGTGCCGTCCGAGTCGATACCCAGCGGGAACATACCGACAGAGATCGAGCGGACGACGCGCCCGGTCGATGCATTGATCTCGGCCACCCCGTGCCCGAGCCCGTTCGCGATGCCGGTCACCCACACGTGAGTCCCGTCGGACGAGATGCTTAGAAGCCCAGATCCCACAGGGATCGTCCGGACGAGCGTGGGCCGGGAGATTGCACTCGCGAGCACGGGGACGAGCGTGGGCATGAACAGGACGCCAGCCAGAATGACGCTCGCGATCGCACGCGCGCGACGGCGTGCTGTGACTCGTGTGAGGTTCATGCGTGGTCCTTTGCCGGTGCACATCCCGAGAGGGGTACCCTGCAGCGAGCCCGGAGCGCCATCTCACGGTGAAATCCGCTCGCGATCCGACCTCGACACGAGATCTCCGAAATCCTACCGGGTTGCACCGCTGAAAGGCATGTGAATGGGCGCTGATGCGTCTGCCAGGCGCATGGCCTGGAGGTGACCCAGACCGACTCCGTGAGGGCCCTCGATTCGAAGGGTGTTCACCCGGTCGGCATTGTTCCGGGCATGCGTACCGTCGATCCTCTGTACCGGACTTCTTCGGAGACATGAGTCTCGCGGGTGACGCGCATGTGAGACCGGACGATCTCACCCGCCACCGCACTTCGATCGGGGCGGACCAGACGGCGACGGTTGACTGGGTGGTGCACTTCGGATTCGTTGTCCGGGGCGAGCTCGTCTAACACGACGGCCAGGTGCTGAACGAGCAACTCACCCCAGACGCGGCCGAGCGACTCGCGATCGGTGCCGGTGTCGGCGATCGACCGTTCGTGGCGGACCGTCGTGAGCGGGCGTTCGTCGAGGATCAACGGCAAATTGTCTCCCCGAGCGGTCGCAGGTGGACCCGTCTCGTGCGCTGCGCGATCCGCCATGGCACGTCTAGGACCAGCGGCTCTGACGGGATGTCGCTCTCGGGGGACCCCGGG
>JADGPH010000208.1 GCA_017882555.1 Thermoleophilia bacterium | reverse complement strand
GCGGTACCCGCGATGACCCTACTGATGCCCGAGCTCATCGTCCGGAACAGCAGTCGCGTGGTCCCGTCGTCCTGGGGCGAGGTCGCTCCCTGACGATATCGACAGCGCGACCCCACATTCGCCGCCGCGACTCCAGGCTATTGCTGCACCGGACGATGGTTGGTGAAGCGTGCTCAGATCCCTCCGGGCGCGCCACACTCTGTTTCACCTTCGGCTCGCCTCTACTATGGGGCCAACCCGGAATCGGAGGTGAGCGGTGGGGATGGGTTTGGAGTCGATCGTCGTTCCGCGAGGCCATCGGCTGGTCCGGATAGCCGATGATCCGGCGCTGTGGGGTCCGGCCGATCGGATGTGCCACACGTCGTGGCCAGAATTCATGCATCACGACCCGGTGGCCACGCGGTTCTGGCACCGGCTCCGCGACGACTGGTCGGCATTCCAGCTCGTGCTCGCCGACAGGGACGGCGAGATCGCCGCGGCAGCGCAAGCGGCCCCGCTGCAGTGGGACGGGACGGACGACGGCCTGCCCGAGGGCTGGGATGCCCAGTTCGAGCTCTCGGTAGCCGATCTCGAAGCGGAGCGCGCCCCCAATGCCCTCGGGGCGATCCAGATTTGCGTCGCGAATGGCCGACGCGGTGAGGGGCTGAGCGGGCTGATGGTCGAGGCGATGAGGCAGGCCGCACTCGCTGCCGGACTCGATACGGTGATCGCCTGCGTCCGGCCTACGGAGAAGAGTCGCTACCCACTGTTCCCGATCGAGGTGTACGCGGCTTGGCGGCGTACCGACGGCCTGCCGTTCGACCCGTGGCTGCGCGTCCATGCCAGGGCCGGCGCAAGGATCGTGCGCTGCGCCCCACGGTCGATGACCATCTCCGGCTCACTGGAAGAATGGCAGAGATGGACGGGCCTGACCTTCCCGGTCTCAGGACCCTATGTCGTCGAAGGCGCCCTGTCGCCGATCGCAGTCGACCTGGCAGCCGACCGAGGCGTCTACTACGACGCCAACGTTTGGATGATCCACGACCTGGCGCGCGGCAGCCAGCGGAAGTAACGGTGGTCGAGGCTGCTTCACGCTCGGTGGCCTCCACTTGTGACCGATGCACATGACGACGCCCCGACGCGCGCGCTGCTGGCTATCCGCCTCCGACGCGCGGGCTTCGACGTCGTCGAGGCGGGGAGCGGCGAGGCCGCACTCGGCGTCATCGAGGGCGAAGCCATCAGCCTTGTCGTCCTCGACGTGGGCTTGGCGGGCATGTCCGGCACAGACGTAGTCCGCGCGCTCCGCGAGCGACCGCAAACGGCAACCTTGCCCGTCATCCTCTTGACCGGCAAAGGCTACGAGTACTCCATTGTCACGGGCCTCGGCGCGGGGGCCGACGACTACCTCGCCAAGCCAGTCCAGCTCGACGAGCTCGTCGCGCGCGTCCGAGCGCACCTGCGGAGTAACGCGGCATGGTCCAGTGCGATCGAAGACGAGCTCCGCGCTCGTTCGGGGATCGTCCAGGCCCTTGGCCATCTGGCGCTATCGCCGATACCCGAGGAGGCCGCCGAGACGGTGGTGGCTGAGCTCGCGCGACGAACTGAGTGCGATTTCATCTCGGTGACGCAGCGCCTTCGCGGCGACCGGCTGCGCGAGCTTGCGACGTGCGACCCGATCGCCGGGGTCCGTCGTGGTGGGGTGCTCCTGGGTCCGAGCCTCTCGCGTGACAACGTCGCACGTCCACGAACCTGACGCTCATCGGCTGCGGTCTGACGGCTCGCGGCCGCCCTCGACCGTAGTCACGAGCCACAGCATGAGATCGCCCGCCTCGGCGTCGGACAGATCGCGGTCGGTCAGCGACCGCCATGTCTCGAACGACATCGCGTGGCCGATCGACGCCATTCGCAACCTCTGCGTCGCGGCATCGCCTGGCCACCCCCAGGCAAGCGCGGAGAACATCTCGGTCATGCGCTCGACGAACGCCTCCGAGCCTCCCATGCCCGTCATCAGCGGCATGTCCCGAACGATGTTGCCGAGGAGCCGGGTGTTCGTCCGGTAGTACAAGTAAAGCTCACCGAGCCCGGTCCGAAGGCGGGTAGTCGGGTCGTCGATGGCGCGCCAGGATGCCGGGTCTGGGATGCCGGTGATCCGCATCCCGTGCTCGGTGCAGGCCCGGAAGAGGGCGGTCAGGTCCGGGAAGTGGTGATAGACCGTGTGGCGCTGGACTCCGGCATGTTCGGCGACCGCGCTGATCGATGTCTGTGACGGCCCAACCGTGCTGTGCAGGTCGAACGCCGCCTCGGTGATGCGTTGGCGCGTGGCGTCGAACCGCTCGCGCCGTCGTCCCATCCTGTACGTCCGCTGGCCCGTTGGTTTCAGTTGCTCAGACATGTGCACTGAAAGTATTGACGAAACCGGAGCGGCTGGCTACCCTCCAATAATACTGCACAGCACTGTGCATGCAAAGTGAGGTATGAGATGGTCATCCCGGTCACCGCCGAGCATCGGTTTCTCGTCGAGCGGGCGGACGGCGAGGTCGTCATGCAGGGTCCAGTCGGAGTGATCACGAAGATCCCCGGCACCGCGACGAACGGGGTGATCTCGATTGTCGAACACCCCGTCGCGCCGCGCGCACTCGTTCCCCCGCACGTCCACCAGGACAACGACGAATGGTCGTACATCCTCGAG
>JADGPH010000207.1 GCA_017882555.1 Thermoleophilia bacterium | reverse complement strand
GGCCGTAAGGGTCGAAGGATCTCCGTTCACCCGGAGGTCGCGGCCTCCGCATAAGCGGAGCCGCTGTGCCGTTTACCGACCGGGCACGCATCCACGTTGAAGGTGGGCACGGGGGCGAGGGTGGCCTTTCGTTCCGCCGCGAGGCGCGCGTGCCGAAGGGAGGTCCGGATGGGGGCAATGGTGGCCGGGGCGGCGATGTGATCATCGTCGCCGATGACCAGGTAACGGATCTGTCGCGGTTCCGTCATGCGGTGCACCACAAGGCCGAGGCGGGATCGAATGGCGAGCGTCGCATCCGTCACGGTCGCCAGGGCGCGGACTCCGAGATCCATGTGCCTCCCGGGACCCGGATCATCCGCGACGATGCCGTGATCGCCGAGGTCCGAAAGTCGGGTGATCGGGTCACCGTGGCGCGTGGCGGCAACGGCGGCGTTGGGAATCGGGTGTTCCGTTCGTCAACCCACCAGGCGCCCCGCGAGACCGTGCCCGGCGGCTCTGGAGAGGCGACCTGGCTCGCCCTCGAATTGCGCTTGCCGATCGAGGTGGCGATCGTGGGCCTCCCGAATTCCGGCAAGAGCGCACTCTTGGTGGCGCTCACCGGTGCGGCAGCGAGCGTCGCCCCGTACCCGCACTCGACGCGGGAGCCCGCGTTTGGGCCGTTGGTCGACGAGGATCTCGAGATCCATGTGATTGCCGACTTGCCGGGTGTTGCCGCCGACGGGCAGCAGCGCCAGGACGGGTTTTTGAGCCAATGCGAACGCGCCGACGTGATTCTTCACTGCGTGGATGCCTCACTGGAGGAGCCGCCGGCACCCGACCGGATCGCGATGGTCGACCAGGCCATTGCCGAGTTCGCCTCAGAACGCGCGCAGAGGATCGTGGTGGCGACCTTTGGGGATCCATCGCAGGCGCCCACGTGGGCGGATCTCGCGGTCGACAGCGTCGATGGTCGGGGCATCCCCGACCTCCAGGCGGCGGTGATCGGGGCGCTCGGGGTGACCGCGCGGTGAGTGTTGTTGTTGCCAAGCTGGGCACCTCAACGCTGGTTGATGAGGAAGGCCAACTCCGGACGGAGGTCCTCGAGGCCCGCGTGCGAGACCTCGTGCGTTTGCGCCGCCTGGGTTACCGCCCGATACTCGTCACGAGCGGCGCAACTGCCTGCGGGCTCGGTCGATTGGGGATCCGCGAGCGTCCGACGGCGCTCCCAGATCTGCAAGCGGCCTCCGCGGTGGGGCAGGGGGTGCTGTTTCAGCGGTATCTCGAGCTCTTTCGCGCCCATGACGTGATCCCCGCGCAGGTGCTGTTGACCTCGGCAGACCTCGAACGGCGTTCGAGCTACGTCAATGCCCGCAACACCTTGACGCGACTCTTGGATCTCGGAGTGGTACCGGTCATCAATGAGAACGACACGACGGCAACCGATGAGCTCACCTTTGGCGACAATGACGTCCTTGCTGCGCGAGTTGCAATCCTGATGCCCGCGACCTGGTTGGTGCTGCTCACCGATCGTGAGGGCCTCTATGGGGTTGGGGTGGACGGCGCGCCTGGGTTGATCGGCGAGGTGCCGTCGGCGACGCACCCCGAGGAGGTCGCTCTGGCCGACATGGGCGGCTCAGGTCTCGGGCGTGGGGGAGTCTCGTCGAAGATCGCCGCCGCGACGATGGCGACCGGGGCGGGGGTGACCTGCGTGATTGCCTCGGGCCGCGCCGAGGGTGTGCTGGCCGCGATCGCCTCCGGACATCGTGTGGGGACCCGCTTTGCGCCGGCCGAGCGTCGAGAGTCGGCGTTCAAGCTGTGGCTGCGCTACGCCAAGCCGTCGCTCGGGCGGATCGGCGTCGATGCCGGTGCCGCCCAGGCGCTGCGTCGTCAGGGGACATCGCTCCTGCCGGTCGGTATCACCGGGGTCGACGGCGCCTTCGCCGCGGGCGACGCGGTGGATGTGCACGATGCCGAGGACAGGCTTGTGGGCAAGGGCATTAGTGGGTACTCGTCCGACGACCTGCGCGCGGTGGCGGGCATGAAGAGCGATGAGGTGCGGCGGGTGCTCCCGGACGCCGGGACCGAGGTGATTCATCGCGACCAATTCGTCCTCGTTGAGTCGCCAAGTCCGCGCTGATGCGTCGGCCGGCGAACTGCGTCGCGGGGATCGTGCGATCCGCGCGCGGACGTGACTGAACCCCGGCGCATCGCCGTCCTCGGCGGACGATTCGATCCGCCCCATCTGGGGCACTTGATGATCGCCCAAGAGGCCTGGTGGCGACTTGAGTTGGATGAGCTCGTGTTCGTTCCCGTCGGCACGCCCGCGGATCGTCCGGCACCGCAGTTCTCGGGGGAGCTGCGGGCCGCGATGGTGACCGTGGCGATTGCCGATCACCCCGACTGGACCTGTTCGCGGGCGGAGATCGACCGGCCGGGTCCGAGCTATACGGCCGACACGTTGGGTGAGATCGCCGCCGAGAACCCCGGGGCGCAACTGTGGTTTGTGATGGGGGCGGATCGATTGGCAGGGTTTTCGTCGTGGCACGACCCCGCGCGGATCTTGTCGCTCGCGCGCCTTGCGGTGATCTCGCGGGGGGGAATCGACCAGACCGCCCTGATTCAGACCGTCCAGGAGGTGGCACCAGGGCGGGTCGATCTGCTCGAGGCTCCCGAGGTCGACGTGTCATCGACGATGGTTCGTGACCGGCTCGCCACGGGCGCGCCCGTGGAGTACCTGGTGCCCGACGGGGTTGCCCGCCTGCTGGCCAACGTCCTCGGTAACAGTTCCGCCACATGAGCGGCGCTTGCCAACCCGGCGATCGGGCCGTACCCTCGCTGCAAGCGAATCCGAGACAGGAGCCTTCCCGCGACACCTCATGAGATGGCCATGGCGGCAGCGGATGCCGCCGCCGACAAGAAAGCTCGCGACATCGTCGTGATCGATATGCGCGACCTCGTCGTCTACACCGATTACATGGTGGTGTGCACGGGCACCACCGCACGCCAGACCAAGGCGATCGCCGATGAGGTGCGTCGTGTGCTCAAGGAAGACCATGGCGTCAAAGCGCGACACGTCGAAGGCGAGCGCGAGGCGGAGTGGATTCTGATGGACTACCTGGACATCGTCGTCCACATCTTCACGCCGCAGTCGCGCGAGTTCTACCGACTCGATCGCTTGTGGGGCGAAGCGCCGCAGCAGGCCCTCGAGGCGACGGCCTCCTAAGGGCCGGCGACTCGCCTCGGTGGTGCGGGTCTTCTCCAACACGGCTCGCCAGCGCACACGGAAAGCCCCGGCCCCGCTGCGAGCGCGGCGCGCCCGGTGAGTTTGGGCGCGCTGGATCTCGGAGTCGCCGGAGTCGCCGCGTTTGTGGCTGGGGGTGTGAACGCACTCGCCGGAGGCGGCACGCTGATCACGTTTCCGGCGCTGACCGCGATCGGGATCCCTGCGCTCAACGCCAACATCACCAACACGGTGGCGCTGAGTCCGGGGTATATCGGCGGCACCCTGGCACAGCGAGCCGATCTGGAGGGGCAGCGGGCGCGGGTGCGCGCCGTGGCGGTTCCCGCGGTCCTCGGGGGCCTTGCCGGCGGAGCGCTGCTGATCTTGGTGGGGGCGTCCACATTCCGCGCGTTGGTGCCCTGGCTCATCCTGTTCGCGGCGTTCCTGTTGGCGATCGATCCGATCGCCAAGCGTTGGATTGGTGTGCGCGCCAGCCATGCGACCGGCCCCGGGAATCTCCGCCTGGCGGGCGTCGTGGCGTTCGTTGGTTCGGTCTATGGCGGGTTCTTCGGTGCGGGGCTCGGGATCATTCTGCTCGCCCTGTATTCGTTGGTCGTGCCCGAGAGCTTGGTGCGAGTCAACGCGCTCAAGCAGGCCACGTCGTTTCTCGCGAATGCGTCGGCGGCAGTGTTCTTTGTCTTTAGCGGTCGCGTCGTCTGGGAGGCGGCCGTGGTGATGGCCGTTGGAGCACTTCTGGGCGGTGTCGTCGCGGGGCGTTTCGTGCGTCTGGTGAACCCCAATACGCTGCGCGCGATCGTCGTGGCCGTCGGGGTCATCGTGGCGATGGTGTACTTCGTCACCTAGGGATCCGAACGCACGCAAAAGGCGACTGAGCGGGCGGAACGCACCCGCGGTCAGTTGCGCGCCGCGACGTGTGGCTTATACTTGACCCTATCTGGGGGATTAGCTCAGCTGGGAGAGCGTCGCGCTGGCAGCGCGAAGGTCAGCGGTTCGATCCCGCTATCCTCCATTCGCTTGATTTCCAGGGGTAACCCGAACAACTAACGTGTCAGGTACGAACCGGTCGGAGAGCGGGGAGCCGGCGAGGGGGTAAAGGGCCTGCGACACCGGCTGACGGGGCCATCTTCACCGCTGCCAGGGTAATTGCCAACGCGCGAGCGGCTCTGGGGTATCGCGCGGACCGCAGAGAGACGCGCCCACTACTCGCGAGCGAACGCGTGGTGGATCTGCGGGGCGCAGTCGAAGCACACTCCTCGGCCTATGTGAGCGGCAAGCACGCAATTCCCGTCGACCGAAGGGTTCAGCACGCCGTGAGCTGATGAGTGGGGCTCCCCCTCTGCAGGGTGCGTACATCAAAGCCGCCGCGGGGACGTGCACTGCGTGGCGTAAACTGGCTCACATGATGACCCACATCGTCCTTCGCCCCCTGGTGGTTGTAGTGCTGCTCGGAGCCGTCGTGACCTGCGCCTCCACGGCGACCGCCGCGGGGTTCGTCTTCTTCCAGACCCCCTCGAAGAACATCGGCTGCGCCTATCAGCCCGCGATTTCGCGGGGTGACGTGCCGACGCTTCGCTGCGAGATCAGGTCGGGCCTGAAGCCCCTGGCGCCCCACCGGCGTCTGTGCGGCGAGGGCGACTTCGGGCAGGCGGTCACGATGACCCGCCGGGGGCGCGCCCAGGCCATCTGTATCAGCGACACCGTCCGCGAGCCGTCGGCCCGTGTGCTCGCCTACGGGCACAGCATCCGCGTGGGCGGGTTCACGTGTACCTCGCGACAGACCGGCCTGCGCTGCACCAACGCCGCCGGACACGGCTGGCTCCTGAGCCGCCAGCGCTCATCGCTGTTCTAGGCAGGGACAACAGGGTCGGGCTGGGTGGCGTGGGGGAGTTGTCCGGAGGCCCGATGGGGGCGAGCATGTCGGGATATAGCGCCGGCTCGACTGGGTGTCACCCGCCAGGGCTTTTGGGCCCGTGTCGAGGCGCGCCCGGTCGGCGTCGAGCTGGCTTTGCTCGGTGCGGATCGGCGCCCGGGATCTGAGTATCGGGGGGCTCGGACCCGTCGGCGGGGGGTTCCGACGTGGCGGCAGTCAACGTGCCGGGCATTCGCGGCATCAACATCATTCGTGGGACGTTGATCCCGCTGGGCAGGTGCTCATCGG
>JADGPH010000030.1 GCA_017882555.1 Thermoleophilia bacterium | reverse complement strand
GGGTCCCCATCAACGATCTGACCGGCGGCTTCAAGTGCTTCCGTCGTTCGGTGTTGGAGGCGATCCCACTCGACCAGGTCACCGCGGCGGGCTATGGCTTCCAGATCGAGATGACCTACCGGGCCCTCTTGTTGGGATTTCGGGTGCGCGAGGTCCCAATCATCTTCACGGATCGCGAATTCGGTCAATCGAAGATGAGTGGTGCGATCGTCGTGGAGGCGGCGACCTTGGTGCCGCGGTTGCGTCGTCGGCTGCGCGATGCGCACGCGGGAACGTCCTCCGCCGCGTCGTGATCTTGTACCGCCGCGCTCGGCGACCTGCCCGGACGATCGATGCAACCTGGCAGGTGTACCGTGCACCCGATCCGGTTGTGAGGGCCGCATGTCGGGGATAGCATCCGGCTCGCTGCTGGGGGATCTCCCGGGCAGCCACAACCCCGACGGGTGGTCATCCTGTTTGAATTCGCCGCCGCCGTGCGTCTCGCCATGATTCTTCTGGAGACGGATGGCGCTGGCCCGGCACCCCGGTCGCGTGGGCTCCGGCGTTGTGCCGCGCCCCGCGCGCACAAAGGCAGGACCTAAGTGCGCTGGTTCGTTCGCGATCTGCTGTTGCCGGTCATGGTCGCGATTGCGCTGGCATTCGTCATCCAGGCGGTGGCCGCGAAGCCATACGAGATTCCAACCGATTCCATGGTGCCGACGATCCAGCCGAACGACCGGGTGATCGCCAATCGGCTGATCTACCACTTCCGGGCGATCAACCGTGGTGACATCATCGTGTTCTCGCCACCGCAGTCGGCGGTCGAGACCTGCGCGCCGGCGCGGGGTGTCCCCTTTGTCAAGCGCGTGATCGGCATCCCCGGCGATGTGGTCACCGTCAACAATGGCGTGACGCGAGTCAACGGCAAACCCTTTGTGGTCGCCAGTGCATTGACGCCTGAGTACAACATGACCTTCCCCGTGGTTCCGAAGGGCGATTTGTTGGTGTTCGGTGACAACCGACCCGGGTCATGCGACTCACATCAGTGGAGGAGCAACCCGCCCAACCCGGCGGTGGACCCCTTCGTGCCGCAGAGCAACGTGATTGGCCAGGCCGAGATCATCTACTGGCCGTTTAGCCGGATTCGCTTCCTGAACTAGCCGCGCATGCGGGGCCCGCGGTGCGATGGCTGCGAGGACCGTCGCATTGCGGCGGGCCACCTCGCCGGCCCGACACGTCTTGCGTGCACATTGCGAAAACCCGTGTGGGCACCCCGTGGGTGAGGGGTGGAAACACGGGTCCGTTTCGTGGAAGGATCAACCCCCACTACACTGAATGTAGCGTGTGCAGAGTCGTCGACACCCCACATATAGTTTCGAGACCATGATCTGTCCATTTTGCGAGCACCCTGATCACCGCGTCGTGGAGTCGCGCGTTCCTGACAGCAAAGACGCGATTCGACGCCGTCGGGAATGCCAAGCGTGCGGGCGGCGGTTCACCACCTACGAGCGCGTAGAAGAGATGCCCGTGGTCGTGATCAAGAGTTCCGGCGAGCGGGAGTTGTTTGATCGCGCCAAGCTGCTGGCCGGTTTGCAGCGGGCCTGTCACAAGCGTCCGGTGCCCACCGGGTTGCTGGAGGTGGCGGTGCGCGATATCGAGGCCGAACTGCGCAATCGTTTGCGCCAGGAGGTCCGCGCGTCGCTCATCGGCGAGTTGGCCCTCCGACGGCTCAAGGAGGTCGACCAGGTTGCCTACGTGCGGTTCGCATCGGTGTACAGGCAGTTTGCGGATGTTGAGGAGTTCGAAGAAGAGCTTGCTCGGCTGGAACGTGAGCCGCTGCTGGCGCGAGGTCAGGTCACGTTGGACGAACACCTTTTTGGAACGGTCGATCCGACCAACCGCAGCGGCAGCCGCGTTCGCTTGCGTGCGCTGCGTGGCGGGCGCGACGCGATTGCCCGCGACGGCACGATCAAAGCTGTGACGACACACACACCATCGACGACATTGGAGGTTCCGGATGGCGACTGAGGCGCTTGGCCAACGTGCCGCCGCCGAGCGACCGCAGGGTCCGCGACTCGGCATCAGGCGCTACTTCACGACCCCGGGTGTACACCCGTACGACGAGGTGACCTGGGAGCACCGGAGCGCATCCATCACCGGTGAAGGCGGCCGGAGCTTCTTCGATCAGGACGACATCGACGTCCCGAAGGCGTGGAGCCAGCTCGCCACCAACGTTGTGGCATCAAAGTACTTCCGCGGTGCGATGGGGTCTCCCGAGCGCGAGAAGAGCGTTCGCCAGATCATCAACCGCGTTGTGCTGACCCTGCGCAGTTGGGGCGAGGATGAGGGCTACTTTGCGGACGCCGCCGAGGCGGACAATTTCGAAGCCGAACTCATGCACCTGTTGGTGCATCAGAAGATGGCATTCAACTCGCCGGTGTGGTTCAACGTCGGGACGCGCGAGAATCCCCAGTGCTCGGCGTGTTTCATCCTATCGGTCAAGGACGAGATGGAGTCGATCCTCTCGTGGATCAGCAAGGAAGGCATGATCTTCAAGGGCGGTTCGGGATCGGGCCTGAACCTTTCGAGCGTGCGTTCCAGCAAGGAGCTGTTGTCGGGCGGCGGCACCGCCTCCGGGCCGATTTCGTTCATGCGTGGTGCTGATGCATGTGCCGGTGCGATCAAGAGCGGTGGCACGACGCGCCGCGCCGCGAAGATGGTCGTGCTCAACTGCGACCACCCCGACATCCACGAGTTCGTCAACTGCAAGGCCGGAGAGGAAAAGAAGGCCTGGGCGCTCGGTGAGATGGGCTACGACATGGGCATGAACGGAGAGGCGTGGCAGTCGATCCAGTTTCAGAACGCCAACAACTCCGTGCGTGTGACCGACGAGTTCATGTTTGCCTCCGAAGCCAACGGCGACTGGCATCTGCGCGCCGTGACGACCGGTGAGACGCTCGAGACCTTAAAGGCCCGCGACCTGCTGCGTGAGCTTGCCGAGGCGACGTGGCTGTGTGGTGACCCGGGCATGCAGTACGACACGACGATCAACCGCTGGCACACCTGCCCGAATACCGGTCGAATCAACGCGTCGAATCCGTGTTCGGAGTACATGCACATCGACGACTCCGCCTGCAATCTCGCATCGCTGAACCTCATGAAGTTCGTCGATGACCAAGGAGTGTTCTTGGTGGACGACTTCCGCCAGGCCGTCGACGTCACGATTAGCGCGATGGACATCATCGTGGCGCGGTCCGGATACCCCACCGAGGAGATTGCGCGCAACGCGCGCAACTTCCGCCAGTTGGGTCTGGGCTACGCCAACCTCGGTGCCCTGATCATGAGCCGGGGCCTGCCTTATGATTCCGAGGGCGGTCGTTCGTACGGGGCCGCAATCACGGCCCTGATGACGGGCCGCGCCTATGAGCAGTCGACGCGTCTGGCCGAGCGGATGGGTCCGTTCGCCGGTTATGCCGAGAACGCCGCTCCGATGCAGGGCGTCATCCGCATGCACCAGCGCGCCGTCGAGGACGTCAATCCCAAGCTGGTCCGCGACGACAAGCTGCTGGACGCGGCGCGCGAGGCGTGGGCTACTGCCGCGGATCGCGGCGCGGTGCACGGCTTTCGGAACGCACAGGCCTCCGTGCTGGCGCCGACAGGCACGATCGGCTTCATGATGGACTGCGACACGACGGGTGTGGAGCCCGACATCGCGCTGGTCAAGTACAAGAAGCTGGTCGGCGGTGGCGTGATGAAGATCGTCAACACGACGGTGCCGTCCGCGCTGACCAAACTCGGCTACCGCGATGACCAGGTCGACGCAATCGTTGCGTTCATCGATGAGCATGAGACCATCGAGGGCGCACCCGGCCTCAAGGACGAGCACTTGGCCGTCTTTGACTGCGCGTTTACGCCGATCAACGGCACGCGTTCGATCCACTACCGCGGCCATATCCTCATGATGGGTGCGGTGCAGCCGTTCATCTCGGGCGCGATCTCAAAGACGGTCAACATGCCGCACGAGGCGACTCCCGAAGAGATCATGAGCGCCTACATCCTCGCGTGGAAGAGCGGGGTCAAGGCGCTGGCGATCTACCGTGACGGCTCCAAGCGCACGCAGCCGCTGTCGACGGGAAAGTCCGAGACGTCTCAGGGCGTGGTGACCGCGCACCCGACACGACGTCGACTCCCCGATACGCGCGAAGCCACCACCCACCATTTCTCCATTGCCGGCCACGACGGTTACATCACCGTGGGCAAGTACGAAGATGGCAGCCCGGGTGAGGTCTTTATGAAGATGGCCAAGCAGGGCTCGACCGTGTCGGGTTTGATGGACTCCCTGGCGATCTGCATGTCCATCGCGCTGCAGCACGGTGTGCCCCTGGAGATCATGGCCGACAAGCTCAGTCACATGCGATTCGATCCGTCGGGCTTCACGGCGAACCCCGAGATCCCGATGGCGAAGTCGATCGTGGACTACGTCGTGCGGTGGTTGTCCTCGCAGTTCCTCACCGAAGAGGAACAGCGTGATGTCGGGATCATCACGCAGGACATGCGCGATGAGGCACGGGCCGAACTTGATGGGCTGGGTGCCGAGCACGGAGGGGCCCAGGTGATCGAGCTTCCGGTGCCCTCATCAGGGGGACACGGTCAGACGGCCTTGGCGTTGCCGCCGACACGGGGTGGCAAGTACACCTTCCGTCAGGACGACGGCGTGATTTGCGGGAGTTGTGGCTGGACGATGATCCGCTCAGGCACCTGCTACAAGTGCGAGAACTGCGGGAGCACCTCGGGCTGCTCTTAGCACGAGGTATGACCGATCACGGGCCGATCTGGCCTGCGGGGTGGGACGAACAAATCGCGCATACAACGGGGGCCCCAATCGGGGCCCCCGTTGTCAGGTGGAGATCTCACGGATGGATCTCCGCGCGCACGACCTCATCGAGGGAGGTGAACTCGAAGTCGACGTCAGCACCGCTCGCGCGCGCCGCATGCAGCGACAGCGGTCGCCGGATACGAATGGTCGTCCAACCACGCGCCTTGGGACCCGCGAAATCTTTGGTTGGGTTGTCGGCGACGTAGGTGAACTGATCCCCCGGGAGTCCCGCCCGCACCTCGTGCAATGAGAATCCCAGCGGGTGCGGCTTGCCGAAGCCGGGGCCGAGTTCGGCCGTGTACACGATCAGATCTGCCCACGACGGCGCGCCGACGGCAATTGCCTTGGCGCGTTGGCTCTCGATCGGTCCGTCGGTGACGACGCCCACGTACCGACCCTTCATGCCCGTAAGGAGGCGTTCGGCGTCAGGCAGCAAGGTGATCGACGGGGCGTGGGTCCGGTAGGCGGCGACGAGTTCGGTGAGGAGGTCATCGGTGGGTGTGATCCCCATCTGAGAGAGCGCCTGATCAAATGTCGTTCCCCGGACGCCCTCGTCAAACAGCCCCTTGGCGATTTGCCCGAACCCACGGTATCCGTGTGTTGCCGCGACGTAATCGCCGACGGCTTCGAGGCCGCTGATCACGTAGTCGCGTTCCAGAAACAGGGTGTCGTCAAGGTCGACAACGACGCACGCGGTGAGCATCTAGAGGACGCCTGGACCGAGTGCGTCGCGCGTGGTGAAGACCGCGTCGTCGAATCGCAGCATCACTAGGCCATCCTGGAATCCTCCCGCGCCGGCGCTGGAGGGCAGTCCGATGAGGTCTTCGATCATCCAGCGGGGAACGTGTGCCCCCGCCGCATCGCTCAACGGGAATCCACCCCCGAAGCGGGCGTTGAGTTCGATGATCGCCAGTCGTTCGGTGTCGGGGTCGACAAAGCACTGGAAGTTGAGCATCCCGCAGCAATCCTCCAGCGAGCGCACCACGCGCGCCGCCAACCCGATCAGCCCCTCATGCGCGATCGTCATTCCCTTGCTGACCTCGCCCCCACGCGTCTCGAGACGCCGTCGTGGAACAGCGGTAATGAGCGATCCGGAACGGTTGACGTAGACGTCGATCGTGTGCTCGTGGCCGGGCGCGATCTGCTCGACGACGTAATCATGGGAGCGGAGCGGCGCGAGGTCTGTGGGTGATGTCAGCGTGCGCACTCCAATCGATGAACTCCCGAGTCGCGGCTTTGCGATCAGCGGATACACGGACGGGTCGTCGGGAGCCTCGGCTGCGGTCCATTGGGCCACCGTTGGCAACTCGGCGCCCACGAGCCACCGATGGGTCAGTTGCTTGTCTTGGGCGATTCCCACCGTCGTGGGACCCGAGACGGCAATTGTCGTCCCGATCGATGCGAACGCGTCGCGGGCTTCGGCGAACACGGGCAATTCTGTGTCGATCGTTGGGACGATCAGGTGGATGTCGTGCTCGACACAACGCTCGAGGAGTTCCGGGATGAACTCGGCGTCGGTGCAGCGTGGCACCAAGAAGTGCCGATCGGCCTCGGTGTATGCGGCAGATAGCGGGCTCGCGTCCGCTGCGCACACCTCTCCGACCAGGCCAAGTTCAGCAAGCGCGGCACGAAACAGCCGTGCGAGCACGACCCGTCGGCCCGCTGAGCTGACGAGGATGTTGAACGGACGCCGTGGGGAATCGGGTGCTGGATCGGCCACCGAGCTCAGTCTAGTTCAGCCCATGGCCACCTGATCACCGCGCTCGATGACCCGGACCTGAGTCGGGCCTGCGGGCCCCGTCGACTCAGGCGGCTGGGGGCGCGGGCGGTGCTGCCCGTGACCGCGTCGGTGTATCGAGAGCTCAAGGATGTCGCGTTCGCGGGACCCGATAGCCTGTGTGCGGGGCGGACGTCCGGGGGGTGCCCGTACGTGAACCGATCAACGTGACGTGACCCGCACTTCAGGCTACGCTTTGAGTGTGAACGGCCAATCGTGAGGGGAATATGAGCAGTCGACCACCTGTAGATCAACAAGCATGGGGTGTCCCCGGCGCGAATGCACGACCCCTGAGTGGGGTCGATACGCGTGCCATCTTCGGGCAGACGATGTTCTTGGTAGCGGTCACGTCGGGCTTCGCCGCTGGTGGGGCCTACGTTGGCCGGAATCTGTCCGGTGTCGGAACGATCTTCGCGTTCATTGCGGCGTTCGGGCTGATGTTCGGCATGATGGGTGTTCGGAAAGCCCGCAACGGCTCGCTCGGCATGGGCCTGTTGTTCGGGTTCGGCTTGCTGTTGGGCGTCGCCGTCGGCCCAGCGCTTGAGTCATACGCGCACGCTCCGAACGGTGCCACCATCCTGTGGCAGGCAGCGACATTGACCGGGTTGTTCATTGCGGGGTTCGGGTGCGTGGGGTACGCCATCAAGCGTGATCTTGCGCCGTTTGCACGCATGGCCATGTTTGGCTTGCTGGGCCTGATTCTCGTCGGCTTCCTGGCGATCTTCATCTCCATCCCGTCGTTCGCGCGGGTATGGTCGATCGTTGGACTGGCCATCTTCTCGGTCTTCACGATGTACGACTTCCAGCGCATTCACCGCGCCGGCGAGGACGACGTGATCATGCTCGCGATGAGCATCTTCCTGGACGTCTTCAACGTTTTCCTGTTCATGTTGCAGCTGCTGGGCGGCGGTCGCCGCTAGCCCGAGGTGTCCGTCGGTCCGCTCGCGGACCGACGGACACCCGTCTCGCCTTGGGCGGCACGGGCCGCGCCCGATGTGCCATCCTCGGAGCCGCTGATGTTGAACGCAGATCCGGTTTCGTATTCGGTGGCATTCGCGGCGGGCTTCGTCTCGTTCGCCTCACCCTGCGTACTTCCGCTCGTTCCCGCCTATCTCGGTGTGGTCTCCGGCGTCGGCTTTGACGACTTCGAGCGCCGCCGCTGGGCGGTATTCTTCCCAACCGCCGCGTTTGTCGCGGGGTTCTCATTGGTGTTCATGGCCCTGGGCGCGAGCGTCGGGTTGTTCGGGACCTATCTGCTCGAGCAGCGTCGAACGCTCGAGATCGCCGGCGGGCTCTTTGTGATTGCGATGGGCCTCGTCTTGCTGGGCCGCGGGGTCCCGATGTTCCTGATGCGCGATCGGCGCATCCATCGCACGATGCGTCCCGCGACACTCGTGGGCGCGGGCCTTGTGGGTGCCGCCTTTGCGTTCGGCTGGACGCCGTGCATCGGGCCGACCCTCGGGGCGGCGCTGACCCTCGCGGCCGGTTCGGGAAGCTGGCTGTTGGGGGGCAGCCTGCTGCTTGCATACGGCTTGGGAATGGGTATCCCGTTTCTGCTGGCGGGGCTGTTTGTGCACCAGGCAACCTCGGCGATGGGGGTGCTCAAGCGCCATCTCCGCCTGATCAGTTCCGTAGGTGCCGCGATCCTGATCGTGTTCGGTGTCCTCATGGTGACCGGGTTGATGACCCGCTTGAACATCGAGCTCCAAGGCTTCGGCCCGGCATTGATGTAGGTGGATAACGACGTGGGTACCCTCGGCCATATTCAGGTCGTGACGGCGTCGATTGGGTCGCCGTCGGCCCGGTGGTTTGATCTCGGCCCGCTGCACATTCACTACTACGCGCTGTGCATCATCGTGGGTGTGGTGGCGGCCGTCTGGCTGACCTATCGCCGTTGGACCGCCCAGGGGGGCGATCCGGATCTCGTGTTCGAGGTGGCGCTGTGGTCGATCATCGCCGGACTGATCGGTGGACGCCTCTACTTCGACGTCACGACCCCCGACCAGATGGGCCATCAGTGGTACGCGCCACTCGCGATTTGGCAGGGCGGTTTGGGCATTTGGGGCGCGGTGCTGTTCGGCGTGCTGGCCGGTGCCGTTGTCGTGCGCCGCAGGGGCGCGAGCGTGAGTGCGTTTCTGGATGCGGCGGCACCCGGTCTTCCGCTGGCCCAGGGCATCGGCCGTCTCGGGAATTGGTTCAACCAGGAGCTCTTTGGCGGGCCCACGACGCTGCCCTGGGGACTGCGCATCGACCCACCGTTCCGACCGGTCCACTACGCGAACTCCACGACGTTTCAGCCCACCTTCCTGTACGAGATGGTCTGGGACCTCGGACTGGCAGGGTTGTTGATATGGCTCGGCCATCGGTATCGGATTCGCCCGCCGGGGCTGTTCTGTCTCTACGTCTGTCTCTACTGCATGATTCGCTCCGTCCTGGAGCTGATGCGGGTGGACCCCGCCACGATCATGTTGGGCGAGCGACTGAACTTCTGGGTCGCGGTCATCGGGGTCATAGGCGGCGGCGCGGCCTTTGTGTATCTCCAGTGGCGCCGACCGGAGCAGACCTCGCCAGGAGCGGTCTCCGAGGCCTAGCCCGAGCGTGACGCCGGGCTCTACGCGATCGCACGCGCCGAGGGGGCGATCAATTGGGAGAGCGTGACCGGCCGCAGCCCGCGGTCGCGTAGGCCGTCGAGGATCTCCGGGAGTGCGGCGAGGGTGCGTTCGGGAGCACCGGGAGCACCCTCGGCGTCGTGCAGTAACAAGATCGCTCCCGGTGTCGCGCCCTGCAGGACGCTGTCGACGATATGTGCGGTGGTGATGTTGGCGCGCCAGTCCCAGGCCCATTTGCACCACAAGGTGCGCTGCATGCCCAGACGCGGAGCCATGGTCCACGCGGTGCCGTTCCAGACCCCGTAGGCGGGGCGATAGAACGCCGGAGCGCGCCCCGCGGCGTCGGCAATCGAATCCCGGGCACGTTCGAGACCGGCACGTGTCGTGCGGGGACCCAACCGCGCCAGGGAACGGTGGTCATCCCCATGGCAGGCGATTTCGTGCCCCTTGGCGGCTGCGGCGCGGACAATCTCGCGGTGCGCTCGGACCCGCCATCCCAGCCAAAAGAAGGTTGCCGGGGTTCGGCCGAGCATGTCAAGAAAGCGCGGGGCCATGTCGGGGTCGGGGCCGTCGTCGAAGGTGAGCGCAACCTCGGGACGCCCCGTGTGCGCACGGCACAGGACCCACGGCTCTGCGAGACGACGGACCGGGGGGAAGAAGGTGGCCGCGGGCGCAAACTGACCGGCACACACGCCGAGCCCGCCGATGATTGCGACACGGGTCCGGACCCTCATAATCGCTCCGTGTGGATCGTCGTCATTGTCCGAGTGACGGGTGCAGCAGGTCCATGACGACCGACGCCGCCGACGGCAGATGGGCGAATGATGTGTCTGGAGTGCGCGCGCTCGCAATTGCCCGGCAGATCGCTCCGGCCAGTTCGGCGTGCGTCGTCACGACGTCGGCGATTCCGAAGCGGCGAAAGCCACGGTTGTGCAGTCGGATGTGACCGCGACCCCAGCCGTAGGAGATCGGCGTACATCCACGCACGTGGGCTTCGAGGATCGTGTTGCCGCCGGTCGAGTGGACAAGGACATTGGCTGCCGCCATGAAATCGGAGATCTGCTCGGTGAACCCCTCGATCCGGACGCGCGGGTTCTCCGTTAGCCGTTGGCGCAATCCCTCGGCCAACTGGACGTTGCCTCCACACAGGCACACCACTTGCCGCACGCCGGGCAGTCCGAGCGCCACGTCAACCGCGCCCGTCACATCGCCGACACCCCAACCGCCGCCCGAGACGAGCACGATCGGGCCGTCATCGGGCAGGCCGAGAGCGGCACGTGCAGCGGCACGTTCTCGCGGCACGAGAAACTCGGGGCGGCTCATGCCGTGCACGCTCGCGATGCGCGTGCGTGGCCCGGCGATCCGTCGCACTTCGGGTTCAGACTCGGGGTAGCTCAACAGGTGCAGGTCGATGCCCGGCGCGGCCCAGTACTGCAGTGCGGCAATGTCGGTAATCGATGCGACCACGGGAACCTGGATCTCGCCGCGCTGGCGCATCCAGGCGAGCACCTCGGTGGCGATCGGCCACGTCGAGATAATGACGTCGGGGTGCACTTGGCCGATGAGTTCACGGAGTCCCGGGCTCCCCACCCGGTACAGGATGCGCTGGCTGAGCCAGCGCGTCGGGGCGCACGTGGCGAAGAGCCAAAAGCCTGCATCCCAGACCCACTCCGACCGGAAGAACACCACGCTCGGGGCCCGGTGGCTGATCGTCGACACCAGCGGCCCCAGGTGATCGAGCCCATCCTCGATGTCGACTAAGCAGCCGGGGGCTTCGCGCGCGAACTGTCGGCCGAGCGCCTGTGCTGGAAGGTCGTGACCGGCCCCGACAGAGGCCGTCATGATCAGGACGCGTTGAGGCATGAACGACGATCGTATCGCGGGACCCGCTGGGCACCGGCCATGTGGGGTCGCCCGGGACGGCGGACCGGACGGCCCACCGTGTCCACAGCCCTCAGCGAGGTCGCGTGATTGCACCCTCGGATGCAGAGGAGACCAGGGACGCGTACTTGGCGAGCACTCCGGTGCGGTAGCGGGGCTCCGGCGGCGTCCATCCGGCCATTCGTGCCGCGATCTCGTCCTCGGAGAGGTCGACATCCAAGCGTCGGGCGTCGACATCGAGGGTGATCGTGTCGCCGTCTCGCAGGGCCGCAAGCAGGCCACCCCGGGCAGCCTCGGGGGCGATGTGGCCGACCATCAGCCCATGGGTGGCCCCACTGAACCGACCATCGGTGATCAAGGCAACCTCTTCGCCGAGATCTTCGCCGACGATTGCCGCCGTGACATGCAGCATCTCGCGCATACCGGGGCCTCCGGCAGGACCCTCGTACCGGATCACAATGACGTCACCGGAGGTGATCGTCTGTGCCTTGACCGCGGCAAAGCACTCTTCCTCGCTGTCAAACACACGCGCTGGCCCGACGTGCAGGCGCCTCTCGTGGCCGGCGAGCTTGACGACGCTGCCCTCCGGGGAGAGGTTGCCGTGCAGAATGCCCAAACCGCCCGTTGGTTTGAGTGGTGTGTCGATCGGGACGATGACCTTCTGGCCCTCCGTCTCGTTGGCGTCTGCGCCGATCTGGCCCGTGGTGCGGCCGTCGACGTTGCGCGTGTCGGCGTGTAAGAGGTTGCGGGATAGCAACTCGCGGGTCATCACCGGAACACCCCCGGCCGCGTGCAGGTCGGTCGCGACATACCGTCCACCGGGGGTCAGGTCGGCGATGATGGGCGTCCGTTCGGCGATGACGTCGAATTCGTCGATCTCCAACGGGATCCCAAGTTCACGGGCGATGGCCAGCAGATGCAGGACGGCGTTGGTCGAGCCGCCGCTGGCGGCGACTCCTGAGATGGCGTTCTCGATCGCCATTCGAGTCAGGATCTCGGTGGGCCGCGTGTTGTCGCGCACGAGCTGCATCGCAAGGCGTCCGGCTTGGGCGGCGGCCTCGGCTTTCAAGGGGTCGTTTGCCGGGATGCCGTTCAGGCCGGCCGGGCTGATCCCGATGAGTTCCATCGCCATCGACATGGTGTTGGCCGTGAACTGTCCGCCGCATGCGCCGGCCCCGGGGCACGCCACATTCTCCAAGGCGTGGACCTCCTCGGGTCCCACCTTGCCGGCGGCGTGTGCACCGACAATTTCGAAGACGTCCTGGATGGTGACGTCGCGGCCGCGAAACCGGCCCGGGGCGATTGAGCCGTTGTAGAGCACTAGTCCGGGGATATCGAGCCGCGCGAGGGCCATGGCGGAGCCCGGGATGGTCTTGTCGCAGCCGACCAGACACACCAAGCCGTCGAATAGATGCCCACGGGCGACGAGCTCGATCGAGTCGGCGATGACCTCGCGCGAGACCAGCGAGGCGCGCATACCCTCGGTCCCCATCGACACGCCGTCCGAGACCGCGATGGTGTTGAACTCCATCGGGGTTCCGCCGGCCTCACGGATGCCGCGTTTGACGTGCTGTGCAAGCTCTCGCTGATTGAGATTGCACGGCATCGTTTCGATCCAGGTCGTCGCGACACCGATGATGGGCCGTGCGAGATCTTCATCTGTGAAGCCCGTGCCCTTGAGCATTGC
>JADGPH010000206.1 GCA_017882555.1 Thermoleophilia bacterium | reverse complement strand
TGCCCGAGCAGTGCCGCACCGAACGACCGCCCCTGGCATCACTGCTCCCCGGCCACCAGGTGGCCTGTTGGTACCCGGTCACCGCGGGCGACGATCTGGTCGACGCCGCGCGTACGATGTTGCCCGAGTTCGGCCGCGCCCCCGCGACGGCCTTGACGTAGAACGCGACCCCTGCGACGACGATTTCCGCGACGACCAGCTCGGCGATGGTGTCGAGGTCGCTGCCGACCACCCCTGCCGAACCGCGGGGCGCCTCCGACGGCGCCCGACTAGGGTACGTATCGATGGAAGACGCGCTTGTGCAGATTGAGGCATTTGGCGATCCGGCTTGCCCGTGGGACTTCTCAGCCGAGCCTGCGCGCCTGCGCCTGCAGTGGCGGTACGGCGACGCGATCGCGATCCGTCACCGCATGGTGGGGCTCTCATCAACGTCAGACGAGTACGCGCGTCGTGGCGTCGCGCTGACCGATCTCGCCCGCGGTCACGCGTACATCCGCGACCGCTTCGGCATGCCGATCGACACCACACCGGCCAAGCGGTACACCGTCACAATCGTGGCCTGTCGCGCCGTCGTTGGGGTTCGGCGCAACGCACCGACACATGTCGATGCCTTCTTGCGCGCCTTGCGCGTAGCCGGGCTCTCAACACCCGCGCGGCTCGACGCGCCGGAGACCATCGCGGGTGCCGCGCGCACGGCGCACCTGTCGCCTGAGGATGTCGAGGCATGGGCCGCCGAACCCGCGACCGATCAGGAATTGGCGGAAGACATGGCCGCGGCACGGGCACCGAGCCCCGCGGCGCTGGCACTCCGCGAACGCCTTGCCACGACGCTTGAGGGCATGTGGCGATACACGTGTCCGAGCTACCGCTTCTCACGCGGAGACCTCACCCTTGATGCCCCTGGCTTTCAGCCCGCGCGGGTCTATGAGGTGTTGATCGCCAACCTCGCCCCGGAGCTCACGCCACGTCCGGAGCCCCATGAGGTCGAAGAGGTGCTTGCGTGGGCGCCATACCCCCTAGCGACCGCGGAAGTGGCGGGGATCATGGAGGTCACAGTTGACGCTGCGCGGGACCGACTCGTGTCCTCGGCTGCGCAACCAACACCGGTGGCCAACGACGCCTACTGGTCACTCGAGGCCTCCGCCGCCTGATCCCACGACCGCGGATCGCCAAGCACCGACGCGGCGTAGCTGAACATCGCGATACCTGACGCGGTTCCGACGTTGATGCTGCGCGTCGAGCCATATTGGGGGATATAGACCACGTCATCGGCCAGCTCCAGCGCATGCGGGGAGACCCCAATCTGCTCCTGACCGAACACGAGCACGCTCTTGGGGTCCCACTGGAAGCCGATCAAGCTGGAGGCCCCGGGGATGTTGTCGACGGCGACGATCCGCATCCCCTCGCCCTTGAGGCGCTCCAGCAGCTCGGGCTCGTCCTTGGTGTGATGCACGTGTTGGTAGCGGTGGGTCCCCATCGCCCCGCGGCGATCGAACCGGCGGCGACCGACGATCCAGACCTCGCGTGCCAGGAACGCGTTTGCATTGCGAATCGCGGTGGCGATGTTGAAGTCGTACGCGAAGTTCTCCAAGACGACGACGAACTCGTGGCGGCGCGCGTCGAGGGCCGCAAAGATCGCGTCGTGATGCCAGTACTTGAAGTGATCGATCACATTCCGCGCATCCACAAATGCATCATCCGGCGGAAAGTTCGGGTTCTCACGCGGCTCCATCAGCCGCCGAGGATAGCGCGCGCGGGACGTGCGACGATCCGGCGCCCCGGATTCTGGGAGAGTGTCGAGGTCTGATGCCCTCGACCCCCACAACGCACCCACACCGCGAGACGGCGCAGCTTGAGCGGCTGCGGCACTTCGTCGCCCCGTCACGCGACGCCGTCATCAAGCGCGTCGCCGGTTTGAGCCTCTTGGCGATCTGCGTCTATGTGCTTGGTCCGAGTGTGCTGGCGACATTGAACGCTTGGCCGCAGGTGACCAAGATCTCGTGGATCTGGCTCCTCGCGATGGCCGCAGCCCAGATCGCCACCAACGGGTGCCTGTTTTGGCTGCAAGCACTCTCAATGCGCACCACCCAGTGGTTTGCCGTCGGAACGGCCGAACTTGCCGGCGGTGCAATCGGTCGCGCACTCCCAGGTGGTGCAGCGGCGGCTGCCGGATTGCAGTACTCCATGCTGGTGCGGGCGGACATTCCCGCCGCCGCGGTCGCATCGGGACTCACCGCCGCATCGCTGCTCACCCTCGCGACGGTGTTCGTGCTACCGATCGTCAGCGTCCCGGTGTTGATCGCAGGCGGCACCATCCCGAACGGCTTGGCGGATGCGGCGTGGCTTGGTCTGTCGATCTTCGCGCTGATGGTCGGCGTCGGCTGGTGGGTGCTGGGCAGCGACCGACCGCTCATCGGGGCGGGTCGCGCGATCGAACGACTCGTCACCCGCCTGCGGCCCAAGCGGCCGCCCATGACACGACTTGCCGACCGCCTCATCGCCGAGCGCGATGCCGTTGTGCACGCCCTTGGCAGACACGCGTTTCCTGCCATCGTCGCCTCACTCGGTCGGTGGCTCTTTGACTACCTGACGCTATTGGCGGCGCTCACGGCCGTCGGGGCGAACCCCAACCCGGCACTCGTGCTGTTGGCGTACGCCTTCTCCCAGATGCTGGCCTCAGTGCCGATCACACCGGGGGGACTCGGGATCGTCGAAGCGGGACTGGTCGCGACACTCGCGCTGGCAGGGATCGGCGCGGGAGATGCCCTTGTGGCAACCTTTGCCTACCGTCTGTTCGCCTACTGGCTGCCCATGCCGATCGGCCTCGGCGCCTGGATCATGTTCCGGCGGCGATACCGCAACCACCCAAGCGCCGCCACCGCGTAGTCCGGCCCCGAATTCCTGGGGGCGGGAACGCAAACGCCTGAGGCGCTCCGCACGCGGTTGCCATGGCGGCGCTCGATCTGCCGGCAACGAGTGGCCGCTCGGGAGCCCGTGGGCCATACCGATTCCCGCGGCAACGGGCAGCCCTCTACTCAGTGTGAATCGGCTGAAGTCATCCTACGCCTATACAACTATGTAGCTGTGGAGTACGCTCCCTCGCAGCGACCAACTCTGCGCGCTCAAGGAGCTCCCGTGAACGTCCCCCACCCCATCCCGCCCGCCCTTGCCGACATGATCGCCGAGCGCTTCCAACTGCTGTCAGAGCCCATGCGCATCCGCATCCTTGACCTGTTGCAGGATGGCCCGTTGAGCGTCAGCGTGATCGCGACCGGGCTTGAAAGCTCGCAGCAAAACGTCTCAAAGCATCTGGGTCTCCTCTTGCGCGCCGGCATCGTCGCGCGGCAAAAAGAGCACACGACCTCGCTCTACGAGATCGCCGACGCCTCAGTAGTCACCCTGTGCGAACAGGTGTGCGGCGGCCTTCAGCGGCGCCTCGAGGCCCAATGGTCACTGGTCAGCCAGGAGGTAGTACGCCGATGACAGCCAAGGTTCTACGAGGACGGACCCGGCGGCCCTGGAGGCTCGAGCGTGTGCTGTTCGCACTCGCCGGGACCATGACCCTTGCGAGCATCGTGCTCGCTGTTCTCGTCAGCCCGTGGTTTCTGCTGCTCACCGGGTTTGTCGGCGTCAGTCAGTGGTTGTACGTCGTCTTTGGCGACTGCCCAGCGTCGCTTGTCCTGCGCCGGCTGGGGTTGACGGAGGCAGGCCGATGAGCACGGCCGGGCCAATTGGACGACTCGGACGCTGGTCGGCAGCGCACGCACGCTGGGTCTTTGTCGCATGGGCCGTGCTCGTCATCGGGCTCGGTGTGCTCGCCCCGCGCGTGGAGACCGCCCTGTCGGGTGCCGGGTGGCAGGACTCCGGATCGCAGTCGGTGCAGGCCCGCGCACTGATCCAAGCGAACTTCGCCGGCAATTCCAGCTCCGCCCTGATGGTCGTCGTGCACTCGCCGACATTGACCGCGACCGATCCCCCGTTTGCCAGCGCCATCACCCGCAGCGGGGCCTTGTTGCGTGCCGACCACCGGATCGCGTCGGTGGCACCGCCGACCTCCGGTTCGACGATCTCGGCCGACGGTCATACGGCGATCATCATGGGCGGCGCAGCCGCCGACCCCACCGCCATGGTCCGGGCGGCCGACGCCCTCAAGGGTCCGCTCTCGAGGGTGGGATCAACGCAGGTGACCGTCAGCCTTACCGGGGCCTCGGGGATGTGGTCGGATTTCAACACCGCCAACCGCAACGCGATGATGCGCTCGGAGTTCTTGAGTTGGCCGGTGACGCTCGCAATCTTGGTCCTTGCATTTGGTGCACTCGTCGCCGCGGGCCTCCCGTTGCTGTTGACGATCATCGGGCTCGCGGCATCGGCGGGCGCGCTCTACGTGGCCTCACAAGTCAGCGAGGTGTCAATCTGGGCGATGAACTTCGCCTTGATGTTCGCCCTGGCGCTGGGTATCGACTACGCCCTGTTCATTGTCGTGCGCTTCCGCGCAGCGTTCTTCGGACGCAACCTGTCCGCCGAGGACGCGGTGGCCGAAACGATGGACACCGCCGGCAAGGCGGTCCTGTTCTCCGGCTTGACGGTGCTCATCTCACTGTCGGCGGTGATGCTCGTCCCGAGCCCCGCGTTCCGCTCGATGGCGCTCGGAATCATGCTGTCGGTGATCTTCATCTTGGCCGCCACGATGACCCTCCTGCCGGCAGTGCTGGCCAAACTCGGCACACGCGTGGACAAGGGTGCCTTGCCCTGGGCCCATGGCGGTGAACATCGGTCGGCGCGCTTTGCGGCATGGGGCGAGCGGCTCTGGCGGCGCCCAGCGCTCTACGGCGTTCCCGCCCTGATCGCCCTGTTGGTGCTCGCGGTACCCGTGGTCGGCCTGAAGACCGGGATGCCGTCGATCAAGGTCGTTCCCGCGTCGAATTCAGCGCGCGTCGGGTACAACCAAGTTCAAGCCGCGTTTGGTACCGGCGCACCCGGCTCGCTGCAGGTGGTCGGCCCGGCCCAGGAGATGGCCCAGGCCGCACAGATCGCCGCCGCCGATCCCGGCATCGCACATGTGACGCCCCTCGCGACGGGCCAAGACGGCCTGGCCCTCATTCAGGCGATCCCGACCACCGACCCGTCCGCGTCGGCGACCGGCACCACGATCGATCGACTGCGCGCCGAGCTGCCCACTGGCGTGCTCGTCGGCGGCGCCGCCGCGGAGAACCATGATCTGGCCGCGTTGTTGTCGACCTACACCCCGATCGTGATCGGGATCATTCTCGTCCTGGGCTTCATCCTGCTGCTCGTGGCGCTGCAAGCACCGGTCGTCGCGGCAATCGGCGTCCTCACGAATCTACTGGCTACCGGCGCGGCCTTCGGGATCGCACGCCTCGTCTTTCAGGATGGACATTTGGCCGGGGTGCTGGGATTCGAATCCCAAGGGTTCTTGGACGCATGGGGACCCGTGTTCTTCTTCGCGATGATCTTCGCGATCTCAATGGACTACACCGTGTTCCTGCTGTCGTCGGCAAAGGAGCATTGGGATCGCTCCCACGATGCCCACGAAGCAGCGATCGGCGGGATGGCGCACTCCGGCCGAGTGATCCTCGCCGCTGGGGCGGTGATGGTCGCAGTGTTCTTCACGTTCGCACTCTCGGGACCCCTTCCGCCGAAGGAGATGGGGGTCATCCTTGGGGTCGCCGTCGCGCTCGACGCCCTGCTCGTGCGCCTGCTGCTCGTCCCAGTCGCGCTGCGCGTCGCGGGGCGCTGGGCATGGTGGCGCCCGGCGTGGCTCCACCGCGTCCTGCCAGAGGTGCGATTTGGCCACTGAGACCACCGCGCGGCACCGACACCATCGGCCCCCGGTCTCCACCGTTCCCAAGGAGGGCAAGCAATGAGCACGCGTATGACCCACCTGATCGACATCAGAGGGCAAGTCCCCGACGCCTACCGGGCCCTCGCTGCGTTCACACGCGCGAGTGGCGACATCGACCACCGCCTTGCCGAGCTCGTCAAGGTGCGAGTCTCCCAGATCAACGGGTGTGCGTACTGTGTCGATCTCCACAGCGGGCTGGCGCGTGACGCGGGCGTCCCCGAGCGCACCCTGTACGCCGTTGCTGTCTGGCACGAGGCGCCGTTCTTTACCGAGGAGGAACGTGCAGCCCTGCGACTCGCCGAGTCGCTCACGCTGCTCCCGTCTGGCTCGGTTCCCGAGGATGCCTACGCGGAGGCGGCCGAGCACTTCCGGGGATCGACGCTGGCCCAACTGGTCGTCGTCATCACCGCTATCAACGCATGGAACCGCGTGATGCTGGCGAGTGGCGCACAACCCCCGGAGATAGCGGACTGACCTGGTATTCCACACAAGGAGCCATCACATGAGCGATGCAACGACCTACAGCCGCTTTCGGACTGTCGACCTCTCGTTTGACGACACCCTCGTGCGGGCCCGCGCGGCTTTGGCCGAGGAAGGGTTTGGCATCCTGTGCGAGATCGATGTCCAGGCAACGAT
>JADGPH010000205.1 GCA_017882555.1 Thermoleophilia bacterium | reverse complement strand
TGCAGACTTTCCTACAACAGCGCCATACCGAGCAACTCCAGCAGGTGTACAACTGGATTCTCGGGACGGTCGCCACCGCCGGCTGGGGTCAGGTCACCACGATGCTCCCGTACGCTGTCCTCGCCCTAGTGGTCATCGTCTTGCACGGGCGCCTCCTTGATGTCATGGGGCTCGGCGATGACGCCGCGCGAACGCTCGGGGTGCGCATTAACCACGTGCGGTTGGCGATCATCGGAGCCGTCACGATCGGAACCGCCGCCGCCGTTGCCGTCAGCGGCCTGATCGGGTTCGTGGGGCTCATCATTCCCCATCTGGTTCGACTGCTCGGTGTTCGCACCCACCGCACCCTGCTGCCGCTCTCGATGCTATTGGGTGCGTCGTTCTTGGTGTTGTGTGATCTGCTGGCGCGTACCGTGGTGTCCCCGTCCGAATTACCGATCGGCGTGGTCACCGCGGTGATCGGTGCGCCCGTGTTCGCCCTGGTGCTGCGTACTAGCCGGGTGGATACATGACCCACGTCCAGCTCGAGCGCGTCGGGGTCGCACGCGGCGATCGCATGGTCGTCACCGACGTCTCATTGGAGATCCCGAGGGGCGCCTGGGTCTGCCTGATCGGACCGAACGGTGCCGGCAAGACGACGCTATTGCACGCGCTCGCTGCCCTGATTCCACACACGGGGCGGGTGATGTTCGGTGAACGCGAACTGTCCCGCATGGGTCGTCGTGACCGCGCCCAGCAGATCGCACTTGTCCAGCAGGACTCGCAACTGCCCGCAGGAATGCGCGTCGCCGACTACGTGATGCTCGGCCGAACCCCGTACATCAGCTACTTCGGCCGCGAGGGCCGCGAAGACCGCGCGGTCGTGGGCGACGTCCTCGATCAGCTGGATCTGCGAGCATTGAGCGATCGCCCGCTTGCGCACCTTTCTGGCGGTGAACGCCAGCGGGTCGTCGTGGCCCGGGCCCTCGCGCAATCTCCGAGTCTGCTGCTGCTGGATGAGCCGACCACGGCACTTGATCTGGGCCGACAGCTCCAGGTGTTGGAACTCATCCGCGACCTCCAGCACGCGAGCGACGTGACGATCTTGAGCGCGACCCACGATCTCACGCTGGCCGCCGCATACGCAGACCACCTGGCGCTGATCAGCTGCGGGGCACTCGTGGCCAGCGGCACCCCGCACGAGGTGCTCACGACCGCCACCCTCGGTGAGCACTACGGGGTCTCGCTTCGTGTCATTCACGACGACGACGGAAGCCTGGCGGTGATCCCCATCCGCCAGCAATCACGCGAGATGGACCCGGACGCGCACTAGCGCCGCGTCAGGTGCGGCCGCAAACGCCGGGCGCGGTTTCGGTGGCCACTCGCGCGCGATAGGACGCCGCGACGTGTGCGGTGAGCGGCCCCACCGATCCGTCCCCCACCAGGCGACCGTCAATCGCCGTGACCGCGGTGATCCCCCTGACGGCGCTCACCAGGAATACCTCATCGGCAGCCTGCCAGGTCTCGGCCCACGCCGCGTGCTCGACGACCCCGGGATGCAATTCCATAGTCACCTGGCGCCCGATCCCCGGCAGGAGGCCATCCACGGGTGCGGTGAACAGCCGATCGCCATCGACGACGAACACCGATGCCTTGGTCGACTCGCCCAGACGTCCTTGGGCATCGGTCACAAGCGCAACATCGGCCCCCGCGGAGAGCGCCTGGCGCTCGGCCCAGTTCCAGTGTGCGCGACTGGACGTCTTGTGCTCGGCGATGCGCCTGCCCGGCGACCATCCGCCGGGGATCGTGATGGCGGTCGCGGTCCCCGGTTGCTCCGGCAAGGGGCCGATCGATTCGACCTCGACCCACAGTTTCGACCGCGTGCTCACGACGAGGCGCACCTTCGCGTGCGCCGCGGCGAGCGCGCCCAGTGCCGCGTCGAGCTCGGTCTCGATCGTCGCGAGATCGGGCACCCCAACCATTCCAAGGGCATTGATGGACGCCGCCAGCCGCGCCAAGTGGGCAGCGCGATGGGCTATCTGCCCCTGACGGGCACGCATCGTCTCGACAAGACCGTCGCCCGAACGCGCCAGGGGATCGTCAAGGCCGATCCCCTCCGCTCCCGCCACCACGACACCATCAAGGCGGATTATGCGCATCCCAGCGCCTCCACGAACGGACGCGCCTTGGCCATTGCCTCCGCATGTTCATCTGCCGGCACCGAATCCCAGGTGACCGCACCACCACTCCAGTACCACGCCGACTCGCCATGCAACCACGCGGTGCGGATCAGGACGCTCGCGTCGAGCGACCCGTCGGGCGCAACGGCGATCATGCTCCCGAAGGCGGCACCCCGAGCGACCGGCTCTAATTCGGATATCACCTGCATTGATGCGATCTTAGGACAACCCGTAATCGATCCTGCCGGAAACACCGCCCCAAGCACATCACCGGGGGTCACGCCATCGGCGAGTTCGGCGCGTATCTCACTGACCAAGTGCTCCACGTACCCGGTCGACAGCGGCGCCATCAGCCCGGTCACCGACACACCGCCGGGCCGAGCCACGCGTCCGAGGTCGTTGCGCACCAAGTCAACGATCATCACGTGTTCGGCGCGATCCTTTGTGTTGGCAGCGAGCGCCGCACCCCGACCGACGGGAGCCGTGCCCTTGATCGGGAAACTCGTCGCAATGCCACCGCAGACCCGCAACAGCTGCTCAGGTGAAGCCGAGATCAGGGTCCCCTCGGGCAGCCCGAGATACGCCGCATGGGACGACGGGCCCGCCGCCGCCCACAGCCGGTTGGCGAACTCGAGCGGGGAGCGTGCCCACGCTCCGGCAAGCCGCTGCGCGAGATTGACCTGGGAGAAATCACCGGCCCGTATCCGCCCGCCGATCTCGGCCACCCGCGCTTGGTACGCGCCGCGCCCCAGCGACGAGGTCGGGAGCGCCACATCGTCCGGAAGGCGTCCAAGCGCACCCACACGTGCAAAGTCGCGTGCCATCTCAACAAGCTCATGCGCGGGCCGCCCCGACCCCCACACCACGCATGTCCCGTCGGCAGCAATCTGGGCGACGGTGTCGTAGCGACAGAGCACGGCCGACGGAGGTCCGCCGGGATCCGCGCAGGCGGGCGCAAGCGTACCCGCGCCCAGGGCGAGGTCATATCCCAGAAACCCCATCCAAGCACCCGCGAGACCCATGACATCCCTTTGCGGCGAACGACGGAGCACCTCCCACACCGCTGGGCCACAGACGATTTCCGATGGATCCGCCGCGACAAGGGTCGTCCCCAAGAAACTCGTCCGCACCGGATACGATCGATCCGCCAGATGTGCGAGCAGCTCCGCTGGCCGGACATCGATACCGGCGGGAAATGGGCCCATGGATGCGCGGGGCGATCTCCACCGGCTCCGGGCGCGCGTGCGGCGCGCAAATGACATCTGGCGCACCTGATCAGCGTATCCGTTGATCTCGGGCGGTCGGAATGGCCAGGTCAGTGCGAACGTCACCGATGTGTAGATCGACGTAGAGTTGTGGTCCACGGATGTTCATGCAGTTCGTTTCGTGACCGCGTTCCCACAATGTCAACCGGTTCGGTGTGCACATGACCCCGCTCGCCCTGTTGGTCGTCCATCGAGACGACATGGGTATGCGCTTTGGCGGCGATCACCCGACCGACCAGCGCCGCCATCAGCTTGCTGTCGCGCTCTGTCGCGAGACCGGACTGTTTGACCTGCCCGGGGTCGCCTATGAGGCGCCGCCGCCGCCGCTAAACGACGGCGAACTCTCGCGGGTGTTCACAGCGGCATTTATCCGTGCGGTGCACCGCTACAGCGACAACCCCATCCTTGCGGCGGCACCGGAGGCCGCTCAATGGGGCATCGGCGGAGACAACAATGCATACCCCGAGATGCACAACGACTCTGCGCTGGTGTCCGCAGCGACCGGCGCAGCCGCAGATGCGGTCGGCAGTGGTCGTGCCCGACGCGCATTTGTCCCGGCCGCGGGCGCCCATCACGGCACCCACAACCGCGCCTGGGGTTTCGGCATCTACAACGAAACGGCCGTTGCCGTGCAGTGGCTGCTGGACGCCGGACTCGAGCGGGTTGCCTACATCGATCTCGATGTGCACCACGGAAACGGCACGCAGTGGATCTTCTACGAGAACCCGCGGGTCATGACGGTCTCAGTGCATGAATCCGGCCGGCACCTGTTCCCGGGGTCAGGCTTTCCCCAGGAGACCGGTGGCCCGGGTGCCCAGGGATTTTCGGCGAACCTCGCCCTGCCGCCGTTTTCTGGAAACGACGCATATCGGCGGGCCATGGCCGAGTTCGTCGTGCCTGTGGTCGAAGCCTTTGCTCCGGACGCCATCGTTACCCAGTGTGGGGTCGACCACCACCACGCCGATCCGCTCGCACACATGCTGACAACGATGGAGCTCTACCCTGAGCTCTGGCGGACCCTCGACCAACTCGCTGACGACGTGTGCGGGGGTCGCTGGATCGCGCTCGGAGGCGGGGGCTACAATCCATGTCTGGCCCCGCCCCGCGCATGGGCTGCGCTGGCTCACCAGATGGTGGGCCATGCGGTCACCGACCCGTTGCCCGAACGTTGGCGTAACGCCGCGCTGGTCCTCGGCTGCGATGCACCGGCACGCACGTGGACCGAGGACACCCCGCCGACGGCGGAGCCCGACCGCGACCGCCAGGTCGCAGTCCAAGTCGACGACGCCATCGCACGCTCGCGGCTGTGTTTGAGTCCGTTCTGGCCGACGCTGCGCTAACCGCCCCACGTGAGCGTCACGACGCACGCCGCCTCCTCTGCGCCGTCCCACGTCAGGATGCGGCCGCGTTGATGCCGACCTCGGTCAGCCTTCGGTGGTACTCCTCACGCAGGCGGACCCCAAGCGCATCGGAGACCGATGGATCGCACAGGGCCGGTCACGTGCGGCACCCGACAACGCCAGTCGCCCATGGGCGGCACCAGGCGCGCCGTCTCACTCCACGCGCTGATCGTCGCCTCGCACAGGAACCGCAATCGACAGCGGCGGCGGTCGTCGTCGTGCCACAACAACCCGTCAAGATCCTCCTCACGGGCCCATTGACCCTCGCGCGGGCGGGCGCCACGCCCCGCCGGCGATAGAGACACGACCGTCGGGAGCTCACGGAACATCAACGCGTGCGCCCACCGACGAACGTGCGCTCGCGACAGTTCAAAGGCACCTGGTGCACCGATCGTGACCTTGAGCGCATCGACCGCTAGCCTGCCATCGCCCGGGCTGCCGAGCGGAACGCGGACGACGATCGCGCTCGCCCGAGGGGCCAACGACAGCAGTCAGACATACAAGGCCGCGACGCAGATCGCGACCGCTGGGGATCTCATGGCGCCAGAAACCCATATCGGCGGAGATATGCCTGACCATTGGGACCCAGCAGATAGGCGACAAAGGCTGCAGCTGCCGCCGGGTGCGGCGCATAAACCAACGCCACGGCGGAATCGTTGATCACTGGCTGTGCAGCCGCCGGGATCC
>JADGPH010000204.1 GCA_017882555.1 Thermoleophilia bacterium | reverse complement strand
GCTGTCCTCGCTGGACATCATGCTCGCCGACACCGCGCTGGCCTGGAAACTCCGCACCGACGGCACGTGGGTACGCATCCGACCCGAACCGGGCGATGCGCCGCTCAACAGCCAGGACGCGCTGATGGCGCGCGCGCTGGCTAGCTAGCCCGCGCCGCCGGGCCCTGTTGCGACCAGGGCACCGACAAGCGTGCGCGCAACCGGCGTGGGTGTCGGGCGCGACCAGATCATCAATCCATTCAATATCACCCGCGGCCGGATCAGAGGGCGCCAAACGACATCGGCATCGGTCATGGCCTTTGCCACGAATTCCGAGATCACCGAGACCCCCGCGCCGTCCGCCAACATCGTCCCGAGCAGCCCGGGCATGTCGGGAATATCGATCAGCCGAGGCTCAAACCCCGCCCGACGGCACGCCGCGACGAGTCCGTCGTGCGTGCCCGGGAGTGCATCCCGCTCCCACCAGAGAATCGGAAAGGGCGCCAGCGCTTCGATGGAGAGTTCGTCCTGTTCGGCGAGGATGTGGCCCGCAGGAAGCACGACGACCGGGGCATCCGAGAAGGCCGGCATCGCGTCCATGTCCGTGTCGTCGAGCGGATCGTAGACAAAGGCCACGTCGACACGGCCCGAGCGGACGGCAAGGACGGCCTCGGCGGTGAGCGCCGACACAAAGCTCACCTCAAGGCCGCCCAGCGTCCGCTCGGCGGCTTCGATCGCCGCAAGGACCGCGGGATGCCGGGCAAAGGCCGCGTTCGGCACGGCCACCCGCAAGACGGCCTGGGGTTGCGCCTTCCGCGCGGCACGCACCGCGGAGACCAGGGCATCGAACGCCGGTCGCGCCTCGCGCTCGAGCACGATACCCGGCTCGGTGAGCGCAACCCCCTTCGGGTGGCGCCGGAACAGTTGGACGCCGATCTCCCGCTCGAGTCGGCGAATCTGCTGACTCAAACTGGGTTGGGTGATCCCCAGGCGTGCCGCGGTGCGTCCGAAATGCCCCTCGTCGGCGAGGGCCAGGAAGTACCGCAGGCGTGTGGCATCAACGGCGTCGATAGGCAGATCCTATCGTGTGCCGGAACCGCACCTATTGGACTCCGCCTCCGCCGGTGTGCACGCTATGCGCACACCGGCGGCAGGCCGGTCTGGGGCCATGACCGTGGAGTGTGCAGATGTCATCCGTATCGCCGCAATTCGATCTCACCGGAAAGACGGCGCTGATCACCGGCGCCTCATCGGGCCTGGGGGTGGAGTTTGCCCACGCCCTCTCCCGCGCGGGTGCCAACGTCGTCCTAGCCGCCCGCCGGGTCGACCGGCTGGAGGCCCTGGCCGAACAGATCACCGCAGCCGGCGGCGCTGCGCACGCCGTTGCATGCGATGTCACCGACGAAGCCCAGGTCGCTGCCGCCGTCGCCGCGGCCGTCGAGCGCTTCGGGACGCTGGACATTGCGGTCGCCAACGCCGGATCGGTCCCGGAAGGCCTCGCGATGCCCGAGAAGATGACCGCCGACATGTTCCGGCAGTCGATCGACGTCAATCTCACCGGTACGTACCTCACCGTCACCGGCGCCGCGCGCCACATGCTCGCCAACGGTGGCGGATCGATCATCATGCTCGCTTCGGTGGCGGGCACCGGGGGTCACTTCAATATCCCCGCCGGCTACGCCGCGTCCAAGGCCGCGACTATTCACCTCGCCAAGTACCTCGGTATGCACTGGGCCGACCGTGGCGTGCGGGTCAACGCGATCGGGCCTGGGTGGTTCCCGAGTGAGATGACCGACCAGGCCTTGGCCGTACCGCCGTTCCGCGCGCGCATCGAAGAGCAAACCCCGATGGGTCGCATCGGAGAGCCCGCGGAATTGCTCGGGACGCTCTTGCTATTGGCCTCCGACGCGGGCAGCTACATCACGGGGCAGACGATCTTCGTTGACGGCGGCATGACCGCGTCGGTCGGTGCGAGCCCGTATCCGGCCGAGCTCTACGGCCTGCACAGTCAGTTCATGCCCGACGGCTTGGGCGACAGAATCCTCCCCAACAGCTGATCCGACGTTCCCTGGCGGGCACGTCGCCGTCCGCCAGGGCTCTTATACGCTGGCCTCGGTCAGCCATTGCGCGGCATCGCGTGCCTGTTCGAGCGTGATCGTGTGACCGACCCCGCGGTACACCCGTGCGTCGACCCTCGCGCCGGCCGATGCATATGAGCGCACGCCCTCGTCCATCATCTGACGAGTGTGGAACGAATCTTCGTCACCCCCGCAGATCAGGATCCGACGACCCGCAAGGCCCCCCAGTGCGCCAATGTGGTCCGGGAGCCGATACCCCGATGCCATCAGAATCGCCGAATCGACAAGATCGGGGCGCGCGGCCACAAGCGCGCCGGCCATCATGCCGCCGTTACTGAACCCAAGTGCGGTCATCGGCAGCGCGATCCCGTACGCGGTTGCCGCGGTCACGATCCACCGTGCCACCTGATCCAGGCACGCGTCAAACGACGCGATGACCGGCACACCGATCCCATGGTGGGTAAACCACGCCCAGCCTCCCGGCGATTGGGGTTCCGGGCCGCGCGGGGCGAGCACACCCGCACCGGGCGCAATTTGCTTCGCGACCGGAATGAGATCGTGCTCATTCCCGCCCCGGCCATGGAGCGCCAGGATCGAGCGCGGATCCCCGGAGGGTGGCTCCCACACATGAACCAGGGCGTCGATCGGGAGACTCATGCGCCCTCGTGCGCAGCGAGGATCGGTGCAATCGTGCACATCGCGTTCCAGGCGGCCGGGAAGCCCGCGAAGCCCACCACTTGGATCACGGCTTCCCGGATCTCGGTCGGCGTGAGGCCCGCCCGCAGCGCGCCACGGGTGTGCCAGGCCAACTGCGGCTGTGCCCCGATGGCCGCCGTCATGCCGACGGCGAGCAGCGCGCGATCACGCAGACCCAAACCCGGCCGGGTCCAGATCGCCCCGAAGGCCGCCGACTCGGTGAGTTCGGCGAGGTCTTGGGAAATCTCACGCCACGCGTCGGGAACATCATCCCCGAAGTACGCCTCGGCGATCTCCCGTCCCCGTTGCTGGCGGTCTGCATCGGTCATCGCAGACTCTCCTGACGCGGGGTCTCCAGGGCCGGGAGGCGCTCGAGCAAGCGCACACGGTGCGCTGCCAGCCACGCCGGCAACCGCAGCGACGAGCCGAGCGCATCGGCGGGCTCATCGCGCGTGAACCCTGGCGGATCGGTCGCGATCTCAAGGAGCACGCCGCCGGGCTCGCGAAAGTAGATCGAGGTGAAGTACTCGCGATCTTGGACCGGCGTCGGGGCGCCACCCGCGCGCCGAACGTGATCCAGCCATTGGAGCTGCTCGCCGGCATCGGTGCTCCGGAAGGCGATGTGGTGCACCGTCCCGGCGCCAAGACGGGCCACAGACTCACCACCGGCGTCGCGCACCCGCACGCGACCCCCCAGGGCTTGGTGGCCGCGAAACACCCCCTCAGCG
Source organism: Thermoleophilia bacterium (assembly GCA_017882555.1). Taxonomy (GTDB): domain Bacteria; phylum Actinomycetota; class Thermoleophilia; order Miltoncostaeales; family Miltoncostaeaceae; genus CAITWD01. The sequence goes on along the minus strand of JADGPH010000204.1, from coordinate 7,730 downwards.
TCCGACTCGAGGCCCAGCCAGCTGGCAAGCGCCTGATGCGTGTCCGCGATGTGGTGGCTCGCGAGCGTCACCCCCTCGACCCCTTGGATCGCCATGCCCGCAGGCACCCATGCATCCCACTGCCGCGGGGCGACGACCTCCCCTGTCTCCACGAGCTCGATCCGCATGCCGTCGGGATCCGCCAGCGCCAGGCCCGGGCGCACGCCGCCGACGCCAATCTCGGTGAATGCCACACCGAGCCGATCGAGGCGTGATCGCCACGCTGCGGCGGCGCCCTCGGGAATCGCGAGCGCGACGAGTTCAGTAACACCGGCCCCGTCGCGCCCTGGGGGCAAACCCGGAATCGGAAAGAAGGTCAGGATCGTGCCGGGTGAACCCAGACCATCTCCGTAATAGAGGTGGTAGGTGCCCGGCTCATCGAAGTTGACGGTTTGCTTGACCATCCGCAGGCCCAACACCCCCTCGTAGAAATCACGATTGCCCTGAGCATCGGAGGACATGGCGGTGACGTGGTGGATACCTGCGGTCTGCATGGTGTGCCTTTGTTTGTTCCGCAACCGGCAAAGTACTTGAGTCGTCAATAACCGTAGCCTGCACACGGTGCGCTCTCAACCTGGTCCCGCGCCGCGAGCGCCGCATGCCATAACGATCGCACCGCAGGGGATGCGCGCTCCAGCCCGGGGATATAGCCTTGCGGGCGAAATGCAGCATCGGCGCCGTGGCGTGCGCGTCCGAGTCGATAGGAGAGGGTCCGACGCCCAACGAAAAAGAAGAGGCCATCGAGGTCGAGGGCGAAGTCACCGAAGCCCTGCCTAACACGATGTTCCGGGTGGTCCTAGATAACGATCATGAAGTGCTGGCTCACATGGCCGGACGTATGCGCCGATACCGGATTCGCATCAATCCAGGCGACCGTGTCCGCGTAGAACTCTCGCCCTACGACCTCACCCGCGGGCGGATCATCTACCGCGAGAAGTAGCGGCTGGCGCGGCCGAGAGTTCCCGGCCGCGCAGCACACGGCAATCATGGCTTAGTAGAGAGCTTGGGCGAGGCGCTTGCGAAAGCGCGTCGTGAGCGGGTGGTGCTCACCCAACTCAGCGAACATGCCCACGACCGTCGCCCGCAGCGTGTTCCGCAGCTGCGGATCGGTGGTGCCACGCACCGCATCGAGCAAGTGGGCAAGTGCCTGCTCGCTCAGCCCCGCATCCCACGCGCCGAGCCCGGCGGAAATATCCGGGTGGTCAACGTCCGCAAGCTCAAGTCGCGCCAAGATCCCTGACGCCTGGCTGTCAAACGACACCGGCGCGAGCAACGGTTCGACCTCCGACACCTCGCCGTCGGCAATCAACATCCGCGCCAGCGCCAGACGCGCCCCGGTGTTGGTCGGATCGATCTCGAGCGCCTCACGCAACGAGGCCTCATCACCGAGCTCCACGAGCCGATCGGCCTTGCTCGGCACCAAGCGATTAACGAAGGCGTCGATGCTGTGGGCCGACTGCAGGCCGGCGAATTCATCCACGACCTTTCCGTCACGGAAGACTTTGACCAGTGGGATGCTCATGACGTGATAGCGCTGGGCGAGCATCGGGTTCTCGTCGATATTGACCTTCGCGAGCTCGATTTCGTCCTCGTGACGACCCACCGCCGTCGCCAGCAGCGGAGCGAGTTGGCGGCAGGGCGCGCACCATGGCGCCCAGAAATCCACGACCACGGCGACCTCACGGGAGCGCTCGATGACGTCGTACTCAAACGTCGCGTCTGTCGTGTCCACCTCAACCCCTTTCCACGCAGTGTCTGGCACTCACGGTAGCGGAGTGCCAATACAAACGTTAGACCTTCGGTGGGTTGCACAGGGGGCACGGTTCCCAGTGGCGCTCCAGGTAGCGCCACGGCCCGTGTAGGACCGCCCGAACGCCCTCTGCACCGCGTTGTGGCGCGTACGCACAATCCATGCGGTGATAATGGCCCCACCCGTCATCGCTCATTCGAGCAACGACGCCCTCAAGCGCGATATCGCGCGAGCGCGGTTCAAAACTTACTGTTGTCATGTCACCCCTCCTTCGGGGCTCGCGGGTATCTCGGTCCACACCCGCGTGCTACACACGTTGCTTTCCCCTGTGTTTCGACCGTAGCGCACGCGACTTGAACTGTCGCCCAGTCCTGGGGTTAGTTACGCTCCGGTGTCATGAGCGAACCCCAGTACGTCTTCACCATGCACCGGCTCGGCAAGTCGCACCCTCCGGACAAGGTGATTCTAAAAGATGTCTCACTGTCCTTCCTGTACGGCGCCAAGATCGGCGTGCTCGGCGCGAACGGCGCCGGAAAGAGCACCCTCCTGCGAATCATGGCCGGCGTCGAACAGTCGTCATCCGGGGTTGCCCAACTCTCGCCAGGGGCCACCGTCGGCCTGCTCGAGCAGGAGCCCCAGCTCGATCCGCAACTCGACGTACGCGGCAACATCGAGCAGGGGCTGGCTGGCCAATTGGCCCTGACCACGCGCTACACCGAGATGAGCGCGCAACTGGCTGATCCCATGGAGCCCGACCAGATGCAGACGCTGCTCGATGAGTTCCAGCGCGTCCAAGACGAAATCGACCGGGTCAACGCCTGGGACATCGAACGCAAGGTCGAGATCGCGATGGACGCCCTTCGGGTGCCGCCTGGCGACGCTGATGTCACCACGCTGTCCGGGGGTGAGCGCCGGCGCGTTGCGCTCGCGCGCCTGTTGTTGTCGGCCCCCGACCTGTTGTTGCTCGACGAGCCGACCAACCATCTCGACGCGGAATCGGTCGCATGGCTGGAACGCCACCTCGCCGAGTACACCGGTACCGTCGTCGCCGTCACCCATGATCGCTACTTCCTCGAGAACGCCGCCGAGTGGATCCTCGAGCTTGACCGCGGGCGCGGCCTCCCCTATCAAGGCAACTACACCGAGTGGCTCGATCAGAAGCGACTCCGGCTCGAACGGGAAGAAAAGAAGGAAAGCGCCCGCCAGCGCACCCTCGCCCGCGAGCTCGAATGGGTCCGGTCCTCCCCGCGTGCCCGGCAGGCCAAGAGCAAGGCCCGTCTCGCGAACTACCAGCGCCTGGTCGAAGAGGCCGGGTCGGAGGCGGTGCGTGCCGCCGAGATCCGCATTCCGGCCGCGCCGCGCCTGAGCGACCAGGTAATTGTCGCCACCGATCTGCGCAAGGGATACGGTGATCGTCTGCTGATCGAGGACCTGTCGTTCTCGCTGCCGCAGGGGGGCATCGTCGGGGTCATCGGTGCGAACGGCGCCGGCAAGACGACACTATTCCGCATGATCGCGGGATTCGAACAGCCCGACTCCGGCGAGTTGCGCGTCGGCGAAACCGTGCAGATCGCATATGTGGATCAGTCCCGGGACGCGCTCAACGCCGAGAAGACGGTCTGGAGCGAGGCCTCGGGCGATTTGGACCTGATCCAGCTCGGCGGGCGCGAGGAGATCAACTCACGGGCGTATCTGGCACAGTTCAACTTCCGTGGAACCGACCAGCAAAAGCTGGTCGGGCAGCTCTCGGGTGGTGAGCGGAACCGTCTGCACCTTGCCAAGCTGTTGGCGGGTGGTGGCAACCTGTTGTTGCTGGACGAACCCACCAACGACCTCGACGTGGACACGTTGCGTGCGCTCGAAGACGCACTGGCATCCTTTTCGGGATGCGTGATGGTCACCAGCCACGATCGTTGGTTCATCGATCGCCTGGCCACCCATATCCTGGCCTTCGAAGGTGACAGCCAGGTCCGATGGTTTGAAGGCAACTACCAGGAATATGAAGAGCTCCGCAAGCGCGAGCTCGGCCCTGAGGCAGCCCAACCGCACCGCATTACGTATCGTCGATTGAGCCACTAGCAGGCAACCCGCGCGGTGCATTCGATCCTCGCGCCGGGGGCGCTGATCCAGATTTGCCCAAGATGCATGCATGCCACGTGGCACTCATCGGACAATTCGCGCCCCGTGGGCGGTTGCTCCGGTACCCTGCATGTGCGCAGAACCGAACCACTCGAGCTTGAGGAGAGACGCCGTTGACCGCGATTCCCGACCCGTTTGCTGCCCGCGACACACTGACCGTTGGTGATGCCAGTTATGTCGTGTACCGTCTCGACGCTCTTGGCGCCGATCTTGCGCGGCTTCCTGTCACGGTCAAGGTGCTCCTTGAGAACGTGCTGCGGAACCTCGGCCGCGGCTTCGTGACCAAAGATGACGTCAAGGCACTGATCGCGTGGACGCCAAACTCCGGCGAGTCGATTGAGGTGCCATTCATGCCGGGCCGCGTGGTCCTGCAGGACTTCACCGGCGTGCCGTGTGTCGTCGACCTGGCCGCGATGCGCGACGCCATGACCGAGATGGGCGGCGACCCCTCGCGGATCAACCCACTGGTCCCGGCCGACATGGTCATCGACCACTCGGTCCAGGTCGACCACTTCGGCGACCACGCCGCATTTGGCGACAACGTCGCCATCGAGTACGAGCGCAACGGCGAGCGTTACGCCCTGCTGCGTTGGGCGCAACAGGCGTTTGACAACTTCCGTGTGGTGCCGCCGGGCATGGGCATCGTCCACCAGGTCAACCTGGAGCACCTTGCACCCGTGGTCGAGGCGCGGGACATCGACGGCGAGCTCGTCGCGTTCCCCGACACGCTGGTCGGAACCGACTCACACACCACCATGATCAACGGCATCGGCGTGATCGGCTTTGGCGTCGGTGGGATCGAGGCCGAGGCCGTCATGCTCGGCCAACCGCTCTCATTGCCGATGCCCGTCGTCGTGGGGCTCAAGCTGACCGGTGCCCTCCCCGCCGGCGCAACCGCCACCGACCTCGTGCTGACCGTTACCGAACTGCTGCGCAGGCACGGCGTCGTGGGCAAGTTCGTCGAGGCGTATGGCGCAGGGCTTTCGTCGCTCTCGCTGGCGGACCGCGCGACGATCGCCAACATGTCCCCGGAGTTCGGTGCCACGGGCACCCTATTCCCGGTCGACGCAGAGACCCTGCGCTACATGACGATCACCGGCCGCTCGGCCGCGACCATCGCCCGCACCGAGGCCTACACGAAGCTGCAGGGTCTATTCCGCACCGACGACACGCCGGACCCGCGGTACGACGAGAATGTCGAACTTGATCTGGCCACGATCGTCCCGAGCCTCGCCGGCCCCCGTCGTCCACAGGACCGCGTGGTGCTCGGCGACATGGGCCAGGCCTTCCACGACGCCTTCCCCGATGGTCTGATCCCCGCCAACGGGACACCCGCGCACTACCCGACCGTCGCGGTGAACAACAACGGCGAGACGTTCGAGATGGCCAGCGGTTCGGTCGCGATCGCCGCGATCACCAGCTGCACCAACACCTCGAACCCGTCGGTGATGATCGGCGCCGGCCTGCTCGCCAAGAAGGCGGTCGAGCGCGGCCTTACCACGCCCCCGTGGGTGAAGACGTCGCTCGCACCCGGCTCACGTGCCGTGACGGGGTACCTCGAGAAGGCCGGCCTCCAAGAGTACCTCGACGAGCTGCGCTTTGACCTGGTCGGATACGGCTGCACGACCTGCATCGGCAACTCGGGTCCGCTCGCCGAGCCGATTAACAAGGCCATCGAAGAGCATGGCCTCGTCGCGGCGGCGGTGCTCTCGGGGAACCGCAACTTCGAAGGTCGTATCCACCCACTGGTACGCGCGAGTTACCTGGCCTCGCCACCACTTGTCGTCGCCTACGCGTTGGCCGGTCGAGTCGACATCGACCTCGAGACCGAGCCGATCGGCACGGGGTCAGACGGAAGCCCCGTCTACCTGCACGAAATCTGGCCGGCCCCGGAGGAGGTCAAAGACGCGATGGCGGCATCGATCTCTCCGGAGTTGTTCGCAACCAGCTACAGCACCGTCTTCGACGGCGACGAGCGCTGGCAGGCACTTCCGGTCCCGGACGGCGACACGTATGTCTGGGACAGGGACTCCACCTATGTCCAGCGTCCGCCGTTCTTTGAGAATCTTGGATCAGCGGTGGGCGAGCTCACCGACATCGACGGCGCACGAGCGCTTGCGGTCTTGGGCGACTCGGTCACCACCGACCATATCTCGCCCGCAGGTGTGATTCCTGCAACCTCTCCCGCCGGCACGTACCTGCAGGAGCACGCGGTACACCCGAAGGACTTCAACAGCTTCGGTTCACGCCGCGGCAACCACGAAATCATGATGCGCGGCACCTTCGGCAACATTCGCCTTCGCAATGCCCTTGCCGACGGCAAGGAGGGCAACTGGACGACGTACCTTCCGACCGGTGAGATCACGAGCATCTACGACGCATCGATGCAGTACCAGGCGTCGGACACCGCGCTTGTCGTGCTCGCGGGTGCCGAATACGGCACCGGCTCCTCCCGGGACTGGGCCGCCAAGGGAACGCTGCTGCTCGGCGTCAAGGCCGTCATCGCGAAGTCCTTCGAGCGCATCCACCGCGGCAACTTGGTGGGCATGGGAGTCCTGCCGTTGGAGTTCCTTCCCGGCCAGGGCGTTCAAGAGCTGGGCCTGACCGGACGCGAGGTGTTCGCCATCCCCGGCCTGACGATGCTGGCGCCCCGCCAGGAACTCACCGTCAACTACACCCGTGAGGATGGATCGACCGGGTCGTTCCAGGTACGGGCCCGGATCGACGGCCCGACCGAACTGTCGTACCTCAAGAACGGCGGCATCTTGCCGGCAGTCCTACGGCGCCTACATCAGGAGTCGACAACCGGCTGATCACACGCTGGTCGGCGTGGGCACTCGCTGCCCGCGCCGCGCTAGCCTGTGCGACGCGCAGCACCGAACGTCGCCACCCCCACGCGACGTAGCTCTATTCGTTTCGATCTGAGGAGATCACACGTGATCGAGGTCGACCTCGCGGTACTCGGCGGTGGACCCGGCGGATATCCCGCCGCAATTCGAGGGGCCCAACTTGGCCTCAGTGTGGCCGTCGTTGAGCAAGGACGCCTGGGTGGTACCTGCTTGAACGTGGGGTGCATCCCGACCAAGGCGTGGGTGCAAAGTGCACACGCCATGAAGGACGCCAGCGAAACGTTCGCCAAGCTCGGGGTCAACGTGCCCTCCGTAGAGCTGGACTTCTCTCAGGTCCAAAAGAACAAAGAGGAGATCATCGATCGTTCGGTCAGCGGGGTTGGGGGTCTGCTGAAGGCCAACGGGGTCACCGTCGTCGAGGGTCGTGGCCAGTTCACGGATTCGACGACGATCACGACCGACGCTGGTGAGACGATCAAGTTCGCCAACGCCGTCATCGCAACGGGGTCGAGCCCAACCCGGCCGCCTGTCGAGGGCATCGACGGCCCACGCTGTGTCGACTCAACCGGCCTGCTCGCCATCGAAGCGATTCCCCCGCGCCTGATCGTGCTGGGTGGTGGCGTCATCGGGGTGGAGTTCGCATCGGTCTTCTCGCATTTTGGCAGCGAGGTCACGATCGTCGAGATGCTCGACCATCTCATCGCCGCCGAGGACGCCGAGGCGCGCACCGAACTCGAGCGGGCGTTCAAGAAGCGCAAGATCACCCAGCACCTCGGGGCGCGCGCATCGCGCGTCGAAGAGACCAAGGACGGCGTGACCCTGCATTTCGTGGATGCGAAGGGCGCCGAGCAGCAGGTCCAAGGAGACCTCGTGTTGGTGGCCACCGGCCGACGCGCCAACGTCGAGGGCATCGGCCTGGAAGCCGCCGGGGTGAGCTTCGAGCCCAACCGGGT
>JADGPH010000203.1 GCA_017882555.1 Thermoleophilia bacterium | reverse complement strand
GTACGGAAACCAGGCCGTGTCGCCGAAGTACACGAAGTCCTCGGCCGGAAGCTGTGCCAAACACTCGTCCAGCACGGTCAGCCCCCCGACGCCAGAGTCGAAGACCCCGATCGCGAGCTCGGCCGAGGGGGTCATCGGGGCGTCCGTCTGTCGCGGCGCGCGATCGCGTCCACCTATGAGGCCGACCGGTAGGCGCGATCCCAGTAGATCAAAGGTGGCTGATCACTGCGCTCGAGGTCAAGGACCCGGCCCAAGAGAATGGTGTGGTCGCCCCCGTCCAGGGCGGCCTCATGCGCGCACACTAGTCGTGCAACGCCCAGTGGTAGAAGCGGCGCGCCAAACGGACCGTCCTCCCAGTCCGAAGCGTCGAACTTCTCGGGCCCCGGGTGCGCGAACCGGTGCGAGATCTCCTCCTGACTGCGAGCGAGCACATGGATTGCGAACCCCGGCGCACCCACGAGGCCGTCGTGGGTCTTGGCCTTCTTATCGATGCAGGCCAGCACCAGTGGCGGATCGAGCGACAGGGACGAAAACGAACTCACGGTGATTCCGACAGGACCATGTGCATCGCGCGCAGTGAGCACGGTCACGCCGCTCGGCCATAACGCGAGGGTCTCACGAAACTCCTGCGGGGTGACCGGTGTGCTCACGTCGTCATCCTTGTTCACGAAAAGTGGTTGTTGAGTTGTGCCACGCCCGGGGCCGGGATCCTGCCGCGCTGTGCGTGACCGAATCACACAGCGTGTGCATCACGGCGATTCCGTCGCCGCGCTCCGCGAGAGCGTATCGCCCGCACCGGTCCGTGCGCCGGTTCAGACCTCACACCAGATGACCGCATCGCTCCGCCGAACGTGCCCGATCGGGTGACATCGCCAAACGCCTCGGACGAATCTGTTGGCAGGAATCGATGTTTTCCCGGAAGCAATGCAGCATGTGGTGTGTGAAAAGAGCGATAGCTTCACGGCCCAAAGGCCAGCGACGGTCCGGTCAGCCCACCGACCAGGGGAGACCTCCACCGGATGTGGATCGGCGAGGGCCCGGTCACCCGCAACCCAATGCATATCGGGACCGACCAGCGTCAGCACGGCAAGCGCAGCCGAGACGTCAGCGATCACCTGGATGGACCGGCTGAGCGGCTTGCCGTTCACCATGCGCTGACGGGCGCCAAAGGGGAGACGCGCCCGGCATTGGTCAACGCCAACCCAACCCCGCTCACACCCGATTTTCCGGGACGCTAGGGTTGACGGCACATTGGCTCCGAGGCGTTACGGCACCTGCATCCGACCCCCGACCGGACGATGTGCCGCTCCGCGCCCCGTTGCCCATCGGTCCGAGGGCGCGTAGCTCAGCTGGTTAGAGCAGGGGACTCATAATCCCTGGGTCGCAGGTTCGAGTCCTGCCGCGCCCATCCGTTGTCGCTATCACATCAATCTTCCTGTTTACACCCATCTTCTGATGTCCGGTCGCTTGTGCAGGGAACAGCTCTTTACTCGAACCAGCGCGTCCCGCCTGTCTCCAGTTGTGGTGAACGTGCTGGGCTGGACTCGATGGTGGCGACGTTGAGTAGCTCGATCTCGGCGTCCGGTTGGAGCCTCACGTGTAGGCCGCGATGAAGACCCGTACGCCTTCGGCGGCATGGCGAGCGATTTCGCTGTCCGTGACCTCGGCGAGGGGATGGAAGAGTGCTTTGTCGATTATCGGTCCGAGTACGAGGTAGGCGAAATGGTCGGCTGCCATGGCGGGATTATCGATCCGGAGCAGCTTCTGCTTGGTCAGGCGTTCTAGGCCCGTGGCGATCGCTTCGAGGCCTCGGCCTGGGGCTCGTGCGAAGTAGACCTGTGCGAGTTCGGGGAAGTGATCGGCCTCGCTGATCACGAGCCGGCGGAGCCGGAGTACCTGGGGGTGGCGACGGCGGCAGCGTACGTCCGGGCGAGACGGGTGAGGCCGTCCTCCAGGTCGACGATTTCGTCGAAGAGGGTGTTGATCGTCGCGACGATCAACACCCCCCGCACATGTCCGTGCCGCAAGATCGTCTGCCTCCCGAGCGACCCGCGTGGCGAGGAGCTGGGCAGTCTGGTCGACCGTGGCCACGATCGCATGCGTCCGCCCATCCGATCCACACCCGGCAGAGCATCCGCGCAGTTGGAGGCAGCACTCAGCCCGGGCCCCCTGAATGCGAGTGCTAAGGTCGCGTCGCGACGCCTCCCATCCGGCGGGCACGATGGATTTGCCTCGGGGACCTCAATGGTTTGCTCGTGCACAGCTCTCCTCCGTCAAACCACGTCCGCTGCCTCCGACGGTGGTCGACGACGCAATACATCGAGGAAGGGACACACGGCTCGGGTCCTGGCCGTGACTGATTCACAGCCGGTACGGCAGCTGTGAGATCCGCCGGCGCGCGCGCGGGAATCACCGAGCGGATTGCCCGTGCGTGCTCGGCCCGTCCACGACGTGCGTTGGCAGTGTGGGGTGTTGCGATCGTGGCCGCGCTCGCGCTCGCAGCCACGTCGCTGCATGGGCTCACCTCGACGGGATCGGTGACGGGGAACCCCGAGTCGGCACAAGCTGCAGCGGCCATCTCCACCGCCTTTCCATTGACGCCAGCACAACTGCGACGCCAATCGAGCGACGTTGTCATCGTGAGCTCGGATCGTTACCCGGCCAGCAGCGCGCAATTCCAGGCGTTCGTGGCCCACTTGGTTGACGGCCTCCACGCGACCGGAACCGTCCGGAACATCGTCACGCCAGGCCTCGTTTCGCCCAACGGCAGGGCGATTCTACTGCCGGTCCTGGTCGTCAGCGACGCCGCGATCAAGCCGGTCATCGCACTGGCTAAGACCTCCTCGGGAACTTCCGACTTTCAGGTCAACGTCACGGGGACCCACGCGGTCGGCAACGATTTCGGCGCCATCTCCCAGACCGACCTGGAAAACGGCGAACTCGGCTTCGGGCTTCCCGCCGCCCTCGTGGTCCTACTGCTCGTGTTCGGATCGGTCGTGGCCGGGCTTATCCCCGTGTTGATGGCACTCGTCTCGATCATGGTCGGGCTCGGCTTCGTGGCCCTGCTCTCGCTCGAGTTCAGCCTCTCGACCTTCATCGTGAACATGCTCAGTGGCATGGGCCTCGCGCTCGGTATCGACTACTCGCTCTTTGTCATCTCGCGCTACCGGGAAGAGCGCACCGGGGGCGCCGAGCAGCAGGACGCGATCGCGATCGCGGGAGCGACGGCGAGCCGCGCAGTGCTCTTTAGCGGCAGCACCTTCGTCGTGGCGCTGCTCGGGCTACTGATCGTCCCAACGAGCGTGATGCGCAGTCTCGCCATCGGCGCGGTCATCGTCGGTATCGTCTCGGTCGCCGCCGCGCTCACACTCCTGCCCGCGCTTCTCAGCCTGCTCGGCGACCGTGTCAACGCACTGCGAATCCCCATTCTTGGCCGCAGCCTCGGTCGCGCTGACGCCGCCGAAGGGCGCTTTTGGCGCGCCATGGTCGGGCGGGTCCTGCGCAGGCCCGCTCTCAGCCTCGCGCTCGTGGCCGGATTGATGATCGCGCTCGCCGTGCCGGTGTTCGGCCTCCACATCGGCGCGAGCGGCGTGACGTCCCTGCCCAACACCGTGCCCTCCAAGCAGGGCTACCTCGTGCTCCAGCGCGAGTTTCCCGTGCAGAGTCCCTACCCGGTCACGATCGTCGTCGAGGGCGGCAACGCGTCGGTCAGCCAAAAGCTCACGGCGCTCGAGCGGCGGCTCGCCGTCGATCGACGCTTCGGGCCCGGCCAGATTCAACTCTCGCCGACACGCCCCGTCGCGGTCCTGACCGTGCCGATCCAGGGCGACCCGGTCTCCGGACCCGCGATCCGCGCCATTCGCGACCTGCGCGCGCAGGTGCTCCCCGCCGCACTTGCCAGCTCGGGCGGCCGCATCCTCGTCGGAGGCGTGACAGAGAAGAACGCCGAGTACTTCGACGCCTCGACAGGACCGACGCCATATGTCTTTGCGTTTGTGTTCGCACTCAGCCTGATCCTGCTCACAATCGCGTTCCGCTCC
>JADGPH010000202.1 GCA_017882555.1 Thermoleophilia bacterium | reverse complement strand
TGGGGAGAAACATCGCGTCTGTCGTTTCTGCCGTTGCCTGGTATCATTCTGGGCCCGTGAAACCGGGGGCGCGCTGAGGGCCGCCCTCAGACGGCTTCGGCTTAGGCCAAGGAGCGATCGGCCCGTGAAGCGCACATACCAGCCCAACAAACGCAAGCGTAAGAAGACGCATGGCTTCCGTAAGCGCATGAGTACCCGTGCGGGTCGAGCCGTCTTGAAGCGTCGGCGCGCGAAGGGCCGCGCGCGGATCTCGGCCTGACGCACGCGGAGATGTCGTCGGCCGACAGTCCGGCCCGAGGTCGCCGAGGGCGCATCAGTCGTTCACGGGACTTCGATGCGGTGTATCGGCGCGGACGGTCCGCAGCGGGTCGCCATCTGGTCGTGTACATCTTTCCCCGCGACGAAGTGGATGATGTGAGTCCGACGCGTCTTGGTTTGTCTGTTTCGCGAAAGGTGGGCGATGCGGTGACACGCAATCGCGTCAAACGCGTGCTTCGCGAGCAGTTCGCGCACCATGCAGCTCGCGTGCCCGCGGGCGTGGATGTCGTGTTGATCGGGCGTCCTGGGTGTGCCGACTATCTCGCCGACCAGGGTTCGTCGGCCCTGGGAGATCGCTTGGGTGAGTTGCTGGACCGTGCTCTGGGTGCGAATTCGCCGGGATCGTCGCAACCCGACGCCGCATGAGCTCCATCGCCGCAACAGCCCAACGGGTCGTCATCGCGCCGATCCGGGTCTATCAGCGACTCGTGTCCCCGATGCTTGGGCGACGCTGCAAGTACTACCCAACCTGTTCGGAGTATGCGGTCGGTGCGGTTCGAGAGTTCGGGGTCGTGCGGGGTATCGCGCTGGCCAGTTGGAGGTTGCTCCGGTGTAACCCATGGAGCGCTGGCGGTGTCGATTACCCGGCGCAGCAGCGTATGTTCAGAAGGAACCCATGACGAACCCACTGAATCCACTCGAAAATGCCGTCATTTGGATTCTCGATCGCCTGCACAACGACCTGTTTCTCAGCTACGGCTGGTCGATTGTTGTCTTGACGCTGATCGTGCGCGCGGCCTTGGTGCCACTGGTGATTCGCCAGTACCGGTCGATGCGCCAGATGCAGGTCCTTGCTCCCCAAATCAAGGAGATGCAGCGTAAGCACAAAGGCGACAAGCGCAAGCAGCAGGAAGAGCTCATGCGGCTCTATCAAGAAAACAATGCGAATCCATTTGCATCGTGCCTGCCGCTGGTCGCACAGATCCCCGTGTTCGTGGGCCTCTACTACGGGCTAAAGCGGTTCTCCTCGACCGTGGGGACGAGTTCAGACCTCTCGTTCCTGCACATCATCCCGAACATCACCCATCACGTAAGCAGTCTCCCGCTGGCTTCCGCGGTGATCTTGTCGCTCGCATATGGCGGATCGCAGCTGCTGTCGACGGAGCTCTCGTTTGAGCCGCATACGCCTGCTACGCAGCGGCGGATCATGCGGCTGCTTCCGATTCCGATCGTGCTGTTCGCGTTCCAGTTTCCGTTCCCCGCTGGGGTGGCCATCTACTGGGTGACGACCAATATGTGGACGGCGGGCCAGATGTTGATCATCAAGCACCGGATCGGGCTGCACTTGAGCGACGACGTTGCCGCGCTGCCGGCGCGCACCTCCCGGACTGCGCCAAAGGCCGGGCAGTCGTCCGACGATGACCAGTTCGACGACGCGCTTGCGATCGGTGAGGTTGAGGGATCCGATGCAGATCAATCCGACGTTGACGCGGAGACCGACCTCGAAACGCCTGCAGAGGCCGCACCCACAAAGCCCAAGCCCCGGGCTCAGGGTTCGCAGAACCGGCGTAAGCCGCGGCCGCGCAGTGGCTCGGGCGGCCAGAGCAACCAACGTCGACAGCCGAAAAAGCGCAGGTAATTCTCTATGGGAACCGATCAGCAGTTGAGCGCGGGCGGGACGGCTCTCGCCGAGGTGTTGGCCAAGGTCTCGTCGGGCTTCGGGCTAGCGTGTGAGGTGAACGTTTCTTCCGACGCAGACGGGGAGCTCTCGGCCACCCTCGACGGCGACGGCGCCGATGCCTTGGTTGGTCGCGGCGGGTCGGTCATTGATGCGTTGCAGTATCTGGCCTCGCAGATCGTCAGTCGCGCCGAGGGTGGCGGTCGGCATCGTGTCTCGTTGGATGCCGGGGGTTACCGTGCTCGGCGTGAGGCGGCGTTGATCGACCTGGCGGACCGCGCCGCGACAGAAGCGCTGGAGTTCGGTGAGGAAATCGAACTCGATGCGATGACGCCGCATGATCGGCGCATCGTGCATATGGCGCTTAAGGACCGCACTGACGTGGTCACGCGCAGCGAGGGCGAAGAGCCACGGCGGCGCATCGTCGTGGAGCCCGCCGACTGACGTCGGCGTTTCACGTGAAACAGGGGCCGGCGACCCAGCTCATCGCCAGAGCTACCGCGATGGGACTCGGCCTCTCGGTTGAGCAGTCCGGCCGTCTCGTGGCGCTCGTGGATCGACTGCTCCTTGAACCGCAAAACCTGACCGCGATCGAGGACGTTGGCGAAGCAGTCGAGCGCCATCTGGCGGATTCGCTCGCGGGTCTGGCCATGGTGGAGCTGTCCGGTCCCCGTGTGTTGGATCTCGGTAGCGGCGGAGGATTCCCGGGACTGGTGATCGCGATGTTGCGGCCGCAGATTGCGGTGACCTTGCTCGAGAGCGAACAACGCAAGTGCGCATGGCTCACCCATGCGTCCGCGGATCTCCCTAACGTACGAGTCGTGGCCGATCGATCCGAGTCGTTCGCGATGCGGGAGCGCGAGACCCACACGACCGTCACCGCCCGCGCCGTCGCACCGCTTGCCCCGACGATCGAGTTGGCGGCTCCGCTGGTGGCGGTCGGCGGTCACTTGCTGATCTGGACATCGGAGTCGCGTGTGCAGGACCGGGATGGCGCCTACGCGGCACGTCTTGTCGGCTTTGATCCGCCAGTTGCGCATCGCGTGGAACCCTTTCCCGGTGCGCGGCGAAGGATTCTGGTGCTCCACAAGCGTGCGCAGACCCCGGCTCGCTACCCTCGCCGCCCCGGTCGGGCGACGGCGCGGCCGCTGGTGGACAATGGGTCGGTGATGCGGTGATCTACGCCGTCGCCAACCAGAAGGGTGGTGTCGGCAAGACGACCAGCGCGATCAATCTTGCTGCGTGCCTCGCCGATACGGGTGCACGGGTCCTGCTGGTCGACCTGGATCCCCAGGCAAACGCCTCCAGCGGCCTTGGACTTCGGCACACCGACGGCTTGACGATGGCCGATGTCATTCTCGATGGCGCCGACGTCCAGCAGGCGATTCGGTCTACCGGCGTTCCCAACCTCGACATCATTCCGTCGAGTCCCGACCTGGCGGGGGCGGCCGTGGAGCTGCCGGGTCGTGAGGGTCGTGAACGCATTCTGCAGCGCGCACTCGTGCCCGTTTCTGGTACGTACCGATACGTGTTCATCGATTGCCCGCCATCGTTGGACCTTCTGGCGATCAACGCGCTGACCGCCGCCGATCGGCTCATCATTCCGGTGCAATGCGAGTACTACGCGCTGGAGGGGCTCTCGCGGCTCATGGAGACAATCAACGGAGTGCGGGCGCATCTGAACCCTGCGCTCGGGCTTTCGGGACTTCTGCTGACCATGCATGACAGTCGCACCCGTGTGAGCGGGGACGTTATTGCCGAAGTGCGCCGCCACTTCCCCGACGTTGTTTTCTCGACCGTGGTGCCGCGGAATGTGCGGATCACCGAAGCGCCGTCGTACGGCGAGCCGGTCACGCGGTACGACCCACATTGTGTCGGAGCTCAGGCGTATGTTGCGGTGGCAAAGGAGGTTGCAGCGCGTGGGTGAATCTGCGGAGCGACGCCGACTGGGTCGGGGCCTTGCATCGTTGCTGGGCGACCAGGGTGCGAATGCCGAAACCGACGAAGGCTTGCGTGATCTGGCGATCGGGGAGGTGCATCCCAACCCTCATCAGCCACGGCAACACCTCGACGAGGACGGGTTGGCCACTCTGGCTGAGTCGATTCGCCGCCACGGCCTGGTGCAGCCCATTGTGGTCCGCCCGCGTGAGGCAGGGGGGTACGAACTCATTGCCGGAGAGCGCCGCTGGCGCGCCGCCGGCTTGGCGGGCCTCACGCAGATCCCGGCGCTTGTTCGTGAGGCCGAAGCAGGTGACCGTCTGGAGCTCGCGCTGGTCGAAAACATGCTCCGCGAAGACCTTTCGCCGATTGAGATTGCGCATGCCTGCGCCACGCTCATCGAAGATTTCGGGCAATCACACCAGGATGTCGCCACACGGTTGGGTCGTTCGCGCCCCGCGGTGTCGAATCTGGTGCGCTTGCTGGAGCTGCCCGAAGACATTCAAGCCCGAATCGACCGTGGAGATCTCTCAGAGGGGCACGGACGCGCGATCCTGATGGCCGACGGACCGCGCGTTCAGCGCCTGATTGCGGAACGGGTGATGCGCGATGGATTGTCGGTCCGCCAAACCGAGGAGTTGGCTCGGCACGGTGCCGCCGCGCGACGTCGTGCGGCCACACGCGAGCCGCCGGGAATTGCCGACGATGCCATCGATGCATTCACGGCTGCGTTCGCGGCACCCGTGCGGGTCCGAGCGTCGGCGCGCGGTGATCTCGTCGTGGAGTTGCGATTCGCCGATGAGAATGCCCTCCGCCAGGCGCTTCGACGTCTTGAGCATCCAGGCGGCTAGTTGTACTCGCTCACCACATTGGTGACAGCCTGCTGATTGGCGCTCGGCCCCCGGGCGCCGGGTGGCGGCGGGTGCCTGTGCTACCGAATGAGCCCCTCGCGCATCCCGATCGCGACCGCCTGGGATCGGTGCGACGCGTTGAGCTTGGTGAGGATGTGCGAGACGTGTGTCTTGACCGTCTCGCTGCCGAGCAGCAATCGCTCGCACACGTCTCGGTTGGTGCAGCCGTCGGCGAGCAACTGCAGGATTTGCTGTTCGCGCACGCTCAGCAGGTGCTGTTTCAGGGTGGTCGTGTCCGCAGCGAGGTCCGGATCGATCCGCGGGTCGGCATATGGCCGCCCTTCGGCGATTTGGGCGACCGCCTCGGAAAGCGCCTGTGCGGTGATGTCCTTCAAGATCACCCCTGACGCGCCACTGGCGCGCGCGTTCTGGAAGGTCTCGAGGCCCGCATGCCCGGTGAAGATCACGACGCGGACACCGGCGTGATCCGCGCAGATGCGCCGTGTGGTCTCCAGGCCATCCATTCCCGGCATGTTGAGATCCATGATCACGACCTCGGGGCGGCGGCGGCTCACCAATTCGAGCGCTTCGTCACCATTGGAGGCCTCGCCGACGATCACGATGTCGGCCCGTTGCGCGAGGATCCGCCGTAGACCCTCTCGGACGACTGCGTGGTCGTCCACCAACAGCACGCCGATCCGCCGGTCATCATCACCGCGGGTGTCGTGGCTGTCGTCTCGGGAAGCCTGCGGCTTCACCCCGTGGTCCATGCGGCCTCCGCGGTGACCGGGGAACCGCAGCTGAGTGGGCGATCCTGGATTCGAACCAGGGACCTCATCCTTATCAGAGATGCGCTCTAACCGACTGAGCTAATCGCCCACGCGCGCGGCGTTGGCGATCCTAGCAATCGCCGGACCCGAGGACCACGCCACCGGTCATGTTGTCATCGGGCGGGTCGCAGCCGCGTGAGGGCCGCGTGCCATTATCATGGAGGAAGCGGTGCTCATGCGCTGCGGTCTGCCGATGCAAGCGAGGCGCTGTGCAAGAGATGAGCATTTACGGAGTGAGCTTCGACATGGTCGGTAAGCAGCCGATCGTGCTGCTCAAGACCCAGACAGGCAACAAGTTTCTCCCGATTTGGATTGGCAGCACCGAGGCCACGGCCATCCTGATGAAGCTCCAGGGAGTCGAGGCACCTCGGCCAATGACACACGACTTGCTCTCGGACATGGTGCGTCAGCTCAACGCCGAGGTGGCGCGGGTGACGGTGACCGAACTGCGCGAGAATACGTTTATCGCGCTGATTACGGTGCGCGGTGAGACCGGGGAGGTCGACATCGACTCCCGTCCGTCCGACGCCCTGGCGCTTGCGGTCCGCGTCGATGCGCCGATCTTCGTGGCGGACAAGGTGATCGAGGACAGTGCGCTCGAGTTCGAAGAGGACGTCGATGAGGCGGACGACGTCGTCGAACGGTTCAAGGAATTCCTCGACGACGTGACGCCGGACGACTTCGCTCCCTAGGCGTCGTCGGTGGTCTCTCGCTTGGTCAGCGCAAGCAGCTCGTCATAGATCCGGTCGAGCCCGGCGGCCGAGAGCGGTCCGCGATTGGCGCCCTGCAGGTACTGATGCATCCAATGCTCGCGCTCGGGGTCCACGAAGGGAATTCCCTGCTGTTCCTTGTATTCCCGCAACCTGCGGACCTGTGTGAGTCGCTGGTTGATGAGCTGCAGCATTTTAAGGTCCGTATCCAGTACGGCATCGCGCATCTGGCGGATCACGTACCCCGACTGTGGATCAGCTGGCATCGGCCCTCGTTGGTTGGTCGTGGGTGGCGGGAGGCCGCACTGGCAGGTTTCGACAGTACCAGCCGTTCTTCATATTGGTCTGTGGATCGCGCACGGGCTACCCTATTGTCTGTTCGGTCGACGGCCGCGTCCCCGCGCTGTGGAGAACTGCGATTGCACCCCAAACTTGTCGTTGTTGGCGCCGCGAGGTCTGCGGGATCGTCGTCCTGCGCCCCAGGTATTGAGCGCTAGATGAACTCGCGCTTCCGCCTGCCCTTGGGGTTTCGGACCGTCGCCCCGGATGAACGGTTGTCGATCGTCGACCACCTCGATGAGCTGCGCCGTCGCCTTGTTGTCTCGGTGGTGGCCGTGGTGGGGGCATTTGCGGCCGCGTATATCTTTCGTGATGCGATCCTGCGGTTGCTCACTCGGCCGCTTCCTCCCAAGCAACACCACCTCGGTTTGGTCACACTTTCGCCGACCGAACCGTTCATCACGATCATGGAGGTCTGCTTGTGGACCGCCATCCTGATTGCGCTCCCGGTATTGCTCTACCAGGTTTATGCGTTTGTCATCCCTGCGGTGGGGCGTCACAGCCGCCGGATGATGCTCGCCATCGTTGCCGCGGTGTCACTGCTGTTCTTGGCGGGAGTGGCCTTTGGTTATTACCTCGTGCTCCCCATCGCCCTCAAGTTCTTTTTGGGGTTCGGCGGTAGTCAATTCACCAGCCAGGTGCGGGCCCAGGACTACTTCGGTTTCGTGGCGACGCTGCTCTTTGCGACGGGGCTTACCTTTGAGGTGCCGCTCGCGATGGCCACTTTTGCGCGTTTGGGCCTCGTCACCCCGGCCATGTATCGCAAGCAGTGGCGACTCGCTATCGTCGGAATTGCAGCAATTGCAGCGTTTTTGCCAAGCGGCGACCCGTTCAGCATGCTGCTGGTGATGGTTCCGATGATGGGGCTATATGTCGTGGGGATCTGGTTGGCGTCGGTCTTCGGGCGCCCCCTCGTATGGCGGCGTAACCCGTGGGGCGACGGCATCGAGGCCAATCCCTCCGACGACTCGGTGGCGCCCCAGGCTTAGTCGTCGCGCAGCCGACGACCGGTGATGCGCAAAAAGACGTCTTCCAGGGTCGCGCGCCGCGCCGCTTGCAGCTCACCGGAGATCCCGGCCCGCCGCAAGGCCTCGTGGAGCGCCTCCGCGTCGGCCCCTGACAGCTGAACGAGGTCGCCATCGACCTGGATGTTGGCGGCGGGAAGATGGAGTTGGCCGAGCCGAAATCGATCATCCGCCGACATGCGCAGTTCAAGCACTTCGCGACCGACATCGTTGTGGACAAGCTCTGCCGGCGGACCGTCGCGAATGATGCGCCCCTCATCCATGATCACGATGCGATCACACAGCTGCTCGGCTTCATCCATGTAGTGGGTCGTCAGCACAATCGTCACGCCGCGCTGGCGCAGTTCTCGAAGGCGTTCCCAGACGGCGTGACGCGCTTGCGGGTCGAGTCCGGTCGTCGGCTCGTCGAGGAGCACCAGATCCGGGTCGTTGACGAGTGCTCGGGCGATCTGCAACCGTCGTTGCAGGCCTCCCGAGAGGCTGCCAACTGGTTCATTCGCGCGTTCCTGGAGACGCACGAACTCAAGGAGCTCATCGGCTTGGGCGCGCGCCCGTGCGCGCGAGAGGGCGAAGTACCGCGCGTAGATCAGCAGGTTTTCCCGCACGGTGAGCTCGAGATCCAAGTTGATGTCCTGCGCGACGACACCGAGTCGCTGTTTGAGCGCCCGAGGCTCACGGTCGGGGTCCCGTCCCAAGACCTCGAGCTGCCCTTCGTCACGCGAGGTCAGGCAACACAACATCCGCATGGTTGTCGATTTCCCGGCACCGTTGGGCCCGAGGAGCCCGAAGCACTTCCCGGTCACGATCTCGAAGCTGATGTGGTCGACCGCGACCCGTGTGCCATACCGTTTGACGAGATTGTGCGCCGACGCGGCGTGCGCCGCGGGACCCTCGGTAATCATGCGGCGGGAATCGTCGGCCGCTGCCGGTGAAACAGCGCCCTGATGACCCGCGCAGCGTCGCTCAGCTCATTGCGTGCGAGAAAGCGTGCTGCGATCCAATACGCGAGCAGCGCGATGAACACCTTGATCGTAAGACGTTCCAGCAGCATGAGCGATTTCAGCCCGTCGGTAGGCAGCATCCAATTCGTGCCGACGGCGACGATCACACACACCATTCCGCAGAGCGTGATCCGACCTTGTTGGCGGGCGAGGGCTTTGAGGTCATACGTGGGAAAACGGCGTCGCAGGTACCAAAGATACAACCCGACATTCAGGTAGATGCCGATCAGCGACGCGAGCGCGATCCCCCCTTGAGCGAGTGGCTGCAGCAGGATCAGGTCAAAGGCGATTGTGACCACGACCGCGATCACCGTTGCGATCAGGATCTGACGTTGCAGGTTGGCCGCGGCGAGAGCGCGGTTGAGGAAGATCGTCAGAAATGCCCCGAGGGTCGTCAGCGCATACCAGGCCAGGGGCGTTGCCGTCTCGTGGACGCACGTCGCTCCGCACTGCCCACGGCCCAGGAGCAGCTGGGCGGTTTCAGTGGCGTAGAGGGCGATGAGGAACCCAGCGGGGACGGCGGTCAGCGTCAAGAGTCCGCTGACGCGGTTGATGCCCCGAAGCGCCTCCTCGTCGCGGCCTTCGGCGATGAGCCGCGCAACAAGCGGGAACAGTGGTGTCAGCAGCGGGATCAGCAGTGCCGCGCGCGGCGCTGCCCCGAGACTGTTGGCGTACTGCAGCGCCGTCACGCGACCGGCGGCCAGCGAGGATGCAAAGAGCTTGTCGGTAAAGCTATTGATCTGCTGCAGGACGGAGGCGAACGCTACGGGAACGGCGGTGAGCAGTACTGCGGTGAGTCGGGGATGGCTAAAGACCGGGCGCAGGTAGACCCCGCGACGCAGCCGCAGAAATTGCGGCAGCTGCAGGACGACCTGGAGGAGTGCGCCGATGGTGACGCCCCATGCCGCAGCATCGATGCCGATGCTGCCGCGCCCGACGACGATTCCCACGATGATTCCGAGGTTGAAGGCAATTCCGACTGCGGCAGGAACGGCAAACTTGTCGTAAATCTGCAGCAGTGCGGTGAGCAAGGCGGCAATACCCTGGAGCAAGAGGGCCGGCGCCATGATCTGCACCAGATGCGCTGTGATTGCCGCGCGCACGGGGTCCAGATGAAAGAGTGCCGTGGGAAGGTCGGGGAAGATCGCAATGAACGCGGTCATGGCGATGAGGGCTATGGAGACCCACGCCGAGAGCGCCCATACCAGGCGCCATGCGGACCGTTCATTGACACGTTCGCGCTCGGTGGAGAACACCGGGATGACGACGGTGACAACCGCATACAGCACGACCGCGGCCACCAGATTCACGAGCAACAGCGCGTTGACGAAGCTGTCGGTGGCCGCAGTTGCGCCATACGACCCTGCCATGACGATCTCGCGTCCGAGGCCGAGCAGACGCGAGACCATGCCAAACAGTGCTACTGCCGTCGCCGCTCGGGCGAGGCGTGCGGTTGTCATTTGTTGGGATTCGGCGTGAGTGCTGCGAGCGTGTTCACGCCGGTCGCGACGATGGTTCCGTCAACTCCGACCGCCGCCGCGTAACGGCCGACTGCCCGGAAGACCTCAGGCTTGCCCGTGTACACGTTGAACGCGTACCCGTGTCCCGCGCTGGTCGGGATGCCGAGTGTCGAGACCCAGACGAGGTTGCCGAGCACCGATGGTGATCCGGAGATCCTTTGGCCGACGTGGCGGTGCCACACAATGTCGCCCGTGACCGCGCTCAGCGCATAGAGGTTGCCGTCGTATGACCCGACAAAGACCATGCGGTCGGCCACCGCAGCGCTGGAGTAGACGTAGTTGCCAAAGACCTGGACCCAGTTGATGGCGCCGGTGGCGGCATCGAGTCCCAGTACGCGGCCATTGACATTGCCGATGAAGACGCGTCCATAGGCGACAGCGGCCCCCGCGTAGAAGCGCCCCGGTCCGGCGAAGGTCTTGCCAGGGCTTGTCGTTCGCCACGCCACCCGCCCCGTGGCCTGGCTGAAGGCGCTGACATGTCCGGCGTAATCGCCGACGACGACGTTGGACCCAGAGCGCGCCATGGCGCCCTTGACCGAGCCGCCGACCGTAACCGTCCACGTCGGCCGATGGGTGGTCAACGAGACGCGCACGACCTGGCCCGCACGCGTGCCGATGAACACGCCGTCGCCAATCACAAGGGGCGACGTTTCTATCGAGGACCCCAGGGAGAGCTGCCACAGCTTGCCCCCGGTCGCGGGGTCGAGGGCGATCAAATAACCGTTGATCGTCGCAAACAGGTCGTAGCGTGGCTGTCCGGCGCTCGCAGTGTCTGGCAGGCCTGTGAGCGCCGGCGATGCCGCAACCGCCCCACCTAGTTGGACACGCCAGTCAACCTTGCCAGTTTGCAGGTCAATTGCGATGGCGATGCCGTGATTGGTCCCTGCGACCACGCGTCCGCCACCGATGACCGGAGGAAGCTCGACCAGTGAGCCCGTGTCGACGTTCCATCGCTCGATATAGGGTTGTGACACGTTGAGCGCTGTGTTCGACCGCGTTGACTCCGGTGTATTGCCAAACGTTGGCCACGATGGGGCGCTCGCGTTCGCCTGTGGGGCCGCGACGGGGACAAAGCCCTTGGTGGTGCCTCGTACCGCGCCTTGGTCGTACCAACCTGCGACGACCCCCCAGGCGCCGACTGCGAGCGCGATGACGACCACGCCACTAACGGCCAAGAGGACTTTGGTGCGCGTAGGCGTGCCTCGAGATCTTGCCATGGAGTCCGGACTCTGGTTACGGTTGAAGTGGTGTCAGAATGGCCTGGCACGGCCACAACCAGGGCGCTCTCGCGGATGAGATGCCCGGGCTGGTGCCCACAATCAGCTCCGACGAACCTCAGGCATCAGACGCGCGGGCCGCCGGACTCCCGCGCCAGACGAATGTTGCAATGAGACCGAGTAGGAACCCGACAAGGCCTGCAAGTGCGATGGATTGCAGGCGCTTCGGGGCTGTATTCGACGAGGTTGCGCTGTATGCCTGCGAGAGCACGCGGGGGCTCTCGGCTTCCCGGGTCTTGGCGAGCGCGAGCTGCGCGTTCGCGACAACGGTCTGGGCAGTGTTGAGTAGCTGGGTGTCGGTAGCAAGCGCGACCGCATCGCCGGCGTTTGACGCCGCAGCACCCGCCATGCGGGTCTGGAGCGCATCGACCCGAGCGTTCAGGCTTCGCACCTGCGATTGGGCCTGCGTGGCCTGGGCCGTCAGAACATTCTCGGCGAGCATGTATTGCGCGCCGGTCTGCGTAACGACGGCATTTGCCAACTGGTTTGTGATGACGACGGCCATGGCCGGTCGCGGGTTTGATCCGCTGACGATGAGCACTGGGGGCGCGGGGTTTGCGGTGCTCAGTCCCGGTGGGGACGAGACGTGGACGTGCCCGCGAATCACGGAGCGCGCAACGCCCATCTTCTGGGCGACATCATCGGCGAGCGCAGTTAGGTCCAGGGCACCGGTCGCGGTCTGCGAGCTGGTGAACGGCGTCTGGATCGGCACGCCGTTGATGCTCGTGGGCTGACCGAGGTAGACACGTGCCGAAGCCGTATACGCGCTTGGACGTGCGACCGAGACCAGGATGCCGACGATGATGCCGAGCACCGTCGTCACGAGGATGAGCCAGCGCCCGCTCCACGCGACGTTCAGGTAGTCGCGAATGGTGATTTCCCGATCCACGTCGGAGCGATGCTACCCATTTTCGTTTGCTTGTGGGTATCGGCCAGGCATCCCGCGAACCCGTCCGTGTGCCGGGGGCGCGGCGCCGTCGAGGACCTGGGCGTACAGGCTCGTCAGGCGGTCCGCCTGAATCTCGAACGAGAGGCCCGCGTCGAAGGCCCGCCGGCCCGCCGCACCCAACTCGACGGCGAGCCGAGTGTCGCCAAACAGGCGATCGATCGCGGCGGCATGCGCCGCGGGGTCACCCGGCGCCACCAGGATGCCACACCCGCTCTGACGCACGATCGCTGCCATCCGACCGAAGTCGCTCGCGACCACCGGTCGGCCTGCGGCCATCGCCTCAACGAGCTTGGTCGGCACCGCACGCGCGTAGTTCTCGTGCATTTGCAGGGGAATCCATGCAACTGCAGCGTGCGCCAGAAGATCGGGCACCGCGGAATGGTCGACGACACCGAGGTAGGTCACACCCTTCGGAAGCTCACCGGGGTCACCAGGGCCGGCGAGGACGACGCGAGCGCCAGGTGTCGTCAGCAGTTGTGCCGCCCGTCGCATCACCTCAAGCCCACGGACCGCGGCGAGCCCGCCCACATAGAGGACAACCGGCTCGGGGCAGGGCACCGGCGGAGGAAAGTCGTGGCCCCACGGTGCATTGGTGATCGCACG
>JADGPH010000010.1 GCA_017882555.1 Thermoleophilia bacterium | reverse complement strand
TCCTTCGGCGCTGCCGGACGGCCCTCGACATACGCGAAGGTCGTGTCATCGGGGGCGATCATCCCGGCGCGGGCACCCCACTCGATCGACATGTTGCAGACGGTCATGCGCCCCTCCATTGAGAGCGCGCGAATCGCCGCGCCAGCGTACTCGACGACATACCCTTGCGCCCCGGACACACCGAGTCGCCCAATCGTGCCCAAGATCAGGTCCTTGGCACCCACCCCCAGACCGGGCTCACCGTCAATGCGCACCCGCATCGTTCGCGGACGGCTCTGGGGCAAGGTCTGGGTGGCGAGAACGTGCTCGACCTCGGAGGTGCCGATCCCGAAGGCAAGCGCCCCGAAAGCCCCATGAGTCGAGGTGTGCGAATCACCACACACGATCGTCATACCCGGCTGGGTCAGGCCCAGCTCGGGGCCGATGACGTGAACGATTCCCTGGCGCGGGGAATGGATCGAGAACAGGGGCACACCGAACTCGGCACAGTTGCGCTCGAGCGCTTCGATCTGGGCCCGCGAGAGCGGATCCTCGATCTCCTTGTCACGGCCGACGGTGGGCACATTGTGGTCGACCGTCGCAATCGTCCGATCGGGTCGCCGGACCTTGCGACCGGCCAAGCGCAGGCCCTCAAAGGCCTGCGGCGAGGTTACCTCGTGCACGAGGTGCAGATCAACAAACAGCAGCGGCGGCCCGTCGGGGCCGCCAGCGCGCACCTCATGTGCTTCCCACAACTTCTCAAACAGCGTTTTGCCCATCGGTCCTAGACCCCCCCAGCCATCACGCGTTCGCCATGCTCGGCCCGACGACTCGCGTCGACGGCCCGCAGATATGCGACCGCAGTTGCCTCCAGAACGTCGGTCGAGACGCCTTGGCCCGCGTACGTCCGGCCGCCGATCTCACAGACCACCCGTGCCTCACCCAGGGCATCGGTCCCGCCGGTCACCGCCGAGACCTGGTACTCCAACAACACGCCCTCGCTGCCGATGGCGGCATCAATGGCATGCATGAGCGCGTTGACCGGTCCGTCACCGGAACCCGACCCCGGGTGCCGTGCGCCGTCGGCATCGGCCACCACGACCCTCGCCGTCGGCGCTTCCGATGTGTGGGTCGTCACCGACAGGTCATCCAGCCGGAATCCGTCACCACCCTCGACGCGCAGTTCGTCGGAGACCAGCGCCTCCAAGTCCACGCCGGAGAGCCGACCTTTCAGGTCGGCGATCTCCTTAAAGCGCGTAAAGGCGGCGTTCAGCTCGTCGCGATCGAGCTCATAGCCCAGCTCCTTCAACGCGTGATCAAGCGCGTGGCGCCCGGAATGCTTGCCGAGGACGATGGAGTTCTGGGCAAGGCCAACGCTCTGGGCGTCCATGATCTCGTAGGTCAGCGGGTTCGAGAGCACCCCATGCTGGTGGATGCCGGCCTCGTGCGCGAATGCGTTACGTCCCACGACGGCCTTGTTGGGTTGGACGACATAGCCGGTCAGGCGACTCACCAACCGGCTCGCACGTGTGATCTCGCTCGTCTCGATGCCACACCACAGGCCGCCGAGGTCGGCGGCGCGCGTCCGCAGGATCATCGCAAGCTCTTCGAGTGAGGCGTTCCCGGCACGCTCGCCGATCCCGTTGACGCACCCTTCGACCTGGCGGGCCCCGACCTGCATCCCCGCCAGCGAGTTCGCCACCGCGAGGCCGAGATCGTTGTGACAGTGCACCGACACGGTCACGCCGCGCAATTCCGGGCACCGTTCGAAGAGATCCAGCAAGAAACGCTGAAACTCGGTTGGCATCGTGTACCCCACCGTGTCCGGGAGGTTGATCGTGGACGCGCCTTCGGCGATCGCGGCACGCACGACCTCGGCGACAAATGCCGGATCCGAACGCGTGGAGTCCTCACAGGAGAACTCGACGTCGTCGACGATCGACCGTGCCAGGCGCACGGCGTCGGTCGCGGCAGCGAGGACCTGGGCGCGGCTCATCCGCAGCTTGTGCACGAGGTGAATGTCGCTCGTGGCGATGAACGTGTGAATCCGACCGTGCTCGGCGTCGCGCACGGCCTCCCCGGCGACGGTCACATCCTTCTCGTTCGACCGCGCAAGAGCCGCGATGACGACATCCGGCACTTCGTTGGAGATCGCGCGTACGGCCTCGAAGTCGCCCGGCGAAGTGATCGGGAAACCGGCCTCGATGACGTCCACTCCAAGACGGCGCAACTGGTGTGCGATCTCGAGCTTCTCGCGCGTATTCAGCGTGATCCCCGGTGACTGCTCGCCGTCACGCAGGGTCGTGTCAAAGAATTTGACGCGGTTGGCGTCGATGTTGGGCTGTGCATGTTCGGTGCTCACGTCACGACCTCCCTCGGGTCCTTGACTCGGGCTTCGATTCGGGGCCCGGACGTCCCGGGCATGGAGTGTCGAGTCGTTCCCCCTAGCGGGGGAGCAGGGGAAGACACACGAGGAGGCCGCGCGGGAGAGTGGAGCTGCAACTGGCCGTCAACATGGGGCAGATCTTACCACTCAGCGCGAGATTGTTGCCAAGGCTTCCAGGCGGTGGCCATAGGCGCCGACGTCGCGCGCCAGTCGCCGTACGCCCTCTCACGCAGCCTGACCGCCCAGCGCGTCCACGACGTAGTCCACACAGGTGGTCAGCGCCGCCACATCATCAGGAGCGATCGCCGGGAACATGCCAATGCGCAGTTGGTTGCGACCGAGCTTGCGGTACGCCTCGGTGTCGACGATCCCATTCGCGCGCAATACCTTCGAGACGACGCCGGCGTCGACACCTTCGAGGTCAATCGTGCCCACGACGTTCGAGCGCTCGGCGGGGTTCACCACGTACGGACTCGCAAAACTCCGGGACTCGGCCCATCCGTAGAGGGTCGCCGCCGATTGGGCGCTCCGACCTGCCGCCCATGCCAACCCGCCATGCTCGAGCATCCATTGCACCTGGAGATCAAGCAGGAAGATGGTGGCCAAGGCCGGGGTGTTGTAGGTCTGGTTCTGCAGGCTGTTGTCGAGTGCGATCTTCAGATCGAGCGACGCCGGCGCCCAACGACCCGCTGCAGAGATCTCCTCGATCCGTGCGATCGCCGCCGGCGAGCAGGCGGCAACCCACAGTCCCCCGTCTCCGGCAAAGCACTTCTGAGGTGAAAAGTAATAGACATCGACCTGCGCCGGGTCCCACACGAGCCCACCCGCGCCGGATGTTGCGTCCACGAGCACCAACCCGTCGGCGGCCGGACGGCTCAACTGCATCGCCACCCCCGTCGAGGTTTCATTGTGCGTGAGCGCGTAGACATCAACCGACGCATCGGCCACCGCCCGCGGATGCGTCCCGGGATCGGATGCGATCACGAGGGGTGCCTCCAGGTGCGGGGCGGCCTTGGCAGCCGCTGCGAATTTCGAGCTGAACTCCCCGAACGAGAGGTGCTGACTCCTCGTGGTGATCAGCCCGAAGGTCGCGGCATCCCAGAAGTAGGTCGCCCCGCCGTTGCCGAGAAGGATCTCCCACCCGTCGGGCAATCCGAAGAGCGCCGTGAGTCCGGTCCGCAGCGATCCCACCACGCGCTTGACGGTCGGCTGACGATGTGACGTGCCCAAGTAGGTCGTCGAGACCGCAGCGAGCTCGGCCACGCTCTCGGGGCGGACCTTGGACGGCCCACACCCAAACCGGCCATCGGCTGGCTGCAGCCCGCGGGGAATCTCGATTGCGGGAATCTCGCTCGTGGTCACCGGTCTCCTGTCGCCGATTCGGCCCCTAGCCGGGCAGATTCACAAACCAAACGCGGTCAAATCCATCCAGGCCACGGATCTTATCTTGGGCGCTCAGCGGCACCGGCGAATCGAAGGTGAGTGCCATCAAGGCCTCACCATCAACACGACCCACGGCCATGTGCGCGATGTTGACTCCGGCCTCGCCCAGGATGCTCCCCACGCGTCCGATCACGCCGGGCACGTCGGAATACCGGAAGACGGCGAGGTTGGCATCGAGCTCGATCTCAACGTTGAACCCGAGCAGTGCGGTCAACCTCGGCCGCGAGGTCACACCGATGGTCGTCCCCGAGACGGTGATATCGCCACAGCTCAAGGTGAGCATGTTGCGATAGTCGTGGGTCTGCTGCGAGGAACTGTCGATCCATTCGATACCGCGCTCTTCGGCCAAGGATGCGGCGTTGACGAGGTTCACCGACTCATCGACGTGACCTGCAAGGACCCCGGCGATCACCGCGGACGACAACAGGCGTGTATCGAGTCCAGCGATCTCACCCTCAAACGCGATCGTCAGCGGCGAAATCGCGCCGGCTGCGAGCACCCCGATCAGCTGCCCCATCTCGCGTGCGAGCGGGAGGTACGGACCGATCACTTCCAGGACGTGGGCGCTGACGGCCGGGATGTTGACCGCGCTGGTCACGACACCACCGGTCAGGGCTGCGGTCACCTGCTCAGCGACGGCCACGCCGGCACGGTCCTGGGCCTCCGCGGTCGAGGCCCCAAGGTGCGGGGTCACGACCACACCGGGCAACCCGAACAGCGGGCTATCGGTGCACGGCTCTTCGGGGAACACGTCGATGCCGGCGCCCGCCAGGTGACCCGAAAGGATCGCCTCCGCCAGGGCATCTTGGTCGACCAGATCACCGCGGGCAACGTTCAACAGACGCGCACCCGGGCGCATCGCGGCTAACGCAGTGGCGTTGATGAAGCCCTTCGTCTCGGGCGTCGAGGCCACGTGCAAGGTGATGAAATCGCTGTTCTTGTAGATGTCATCCGGCGTGTCGGCATGTTCGACGCCCATGTCGCGGTAGCGACTATCCGCAACATAGGGGTCGTACGCCAAGACGCGCATCCCGAGACCTTGGGCCCGCTCAGCCACCATCTGACCGATCCGCCCGAACCCGAGAATTCCCAACGTCTTGCCGTCGAGTTCGATGCCGCCGAACTTCGAGCGCTCCCAACGACCCTCGACAAGCGCCGCGTGGGCCTGGGCGACGTTGCGGGCCTGAGCCAAGAGCAACGCGATCGTGTGCTCGGCGGCAGACAGCGCATTGGATCCGGCGGCGTTGCAGACGATCACACCACGACGGGTGGCCGCCTCGACGTCGACGTTGTCGACGCCGGTGCCGGCACGTCCGATGACCCGAAGCTTGGTTGCGGCCTGGATCATCTCGGCGTTGACCTTGGTCGCGCTGCGCACGATCAACACTTCATACTCACCCACCCGCTCCAGTAGGTCTGCGCGCGACCAACCGACGCCGGACTCGACGGTGAACTGCTCCTCGAGCAACGCGACGCCAGCTTCAGCCAGCGGCTCGCAGATCAATACGCGAATGTCGCGGTACGAATCGTGATTGTTCGGCACGTGTGAATTACGCCTTTTCCGTCTCGAACTCTGTGTTGATCCAGCTCATCATGCTGCGCAGCTTCTTGCCGACTTCTTCCACGGGATGCTCGGCCTGACGGCGGGCAATCGCGTTGAACTGCGGGCGCCCGACACGATTCTCAAGCAACCACTCCTTGGCGAACTGGCCGTTCTGGATCTCGGCGAGGATCTTTTTCATCTCTTCGCGGGTCTCGCTGGTGATGATCCGCGGACCCCGGGTCAGGTCACCGTATTCGGCGGTATTGCTGATCGAATAGCGCATTCCTGCAATGCCCTTCTCATAGATCAAGTCGACGATCAGTTTGACCTCGTGGAGGCATTCGAAGTACGCGAGCTCAGGCTGGTAGCCGGCGTTGACAAGCGTTTCAAAGCCAGCCCGAATGAGCTCGGTCAGACCTCCGCAGAGCACAACCTGCTCACCGAACAGATCGGTCTCGGTCTCCTCGGCGAATGTGGTCTCGATCACCCCCGCGCGAGTGCACCCGATGCCGCGCGCATACGCCAACGCAACCGATTGGGCACTGCCGGAGGCGTCCTGATGCACGGCAACGAGTCCCGGGGTGCCAGCACCCTCGGAGTACGTGCGGCGGACAAGGTGCCCCGGACCCTTCG
>JADGPH010000009.1 GCA_017882555.1 Thermoleophilia bacterium | reverse complement strand
CGACCGGCACAAACGACTGCTGGTCGGCACTCACCAGGAAGCCCCCGTACAGCATGATGGCTTCACTCGGGATCGGAATACAGGCGCTCTCGAGCACCATCAAGAAGAAGACCGCCCACAGGCCGTAGTGGCCGATGGCATGCACAGAGAAGTTGACAAGTGGGGCGGTCAGGTCTGGCATCAGCGGTCGGGAGCTTACCGACCCGTGCGGCTACTGTCGCACCGCCCGGGTCGATCTCAACACCGACGCCTACCCGAGCGGTTGGCGCAGCACGGGCACCCGCGCAGCCGTTGCCTCATCCAAGCGACGCACTGGCGTCGTGTAGGGCGCATTGCGTGCCGTTTCCGGAGACTCGACGGCCTCAGCCAAGATCTCGGCAAGGATCTTCGCAAAGGTCTCCAACGTCTCCCGGGTCTCGGTTTCGGTGGGCTCGATCAGCAGACATTCCTCGACCAGTTGAGGGAAGTAGACCGTCGGTGGATGCACCCCGAAATCGAGCATCCGCTTCGCCAGATCGAGTGTGCGAATGCCCAGATCACGCTTCATCGGCCCGCCGGACATCACGAACTCGTGCATACAGTGGCGATCGAATGGTGTGGCGAGGTATTCGCCGATGCCCTGCTTGCGCAAGAGCGCACGGAGATAGTTGGCATTGAGCACGGCGATCTCCGAGGCCTGACGGAGCCCTTCGCCGCCGAGCGAACAGATGTAGGCGTACGCACGCACGAACACGCCGTAGTTGCCCTGGAAGCCCCGCACGCGACCGATGCTCTTGGGCAGATCATCGACGAGATCGAACACCGGACCGTCCGCGGCCTCGGTGCGCGTCACGATCGGAACCGGCAGGTAGGGCGCAATCCGGTCAGAAACCGCGATCGGGCCGGCACCGGGGCCACCACCACCGTGTGGCTGGGTGAACGACTTGTGCAGGTTGAAGTGCACGATGTCAAAGCCCATATCGCCCGGACGGGAGATCCCCATGATCGCGTTCAGGTTCGCACCGTCGTAGTAGAGCGTGGCACCCACGCCGTGCACGATCCTGGCGATCTCGGTGATGTTGGGATCGAACAGCCCCAACGTGTTGGGGTTGGTGAGCATCAGGCACGCGACGCGGTCCGTGGCCTTCTCGCGAAGGTCATCCAGATCGACCCCACCATTCGCATCGGTTCCCACTCCGAGGACTCGGTACCCCGCCATCGTGACCGTTGCGGGGTTGGTGCCATGGGCGGTGTCGGGCGTCAAGACGATCTCGCGCGCGTCACCTCGGTCTTCGTGGTAGGCCCGTGTCAGCAGCACCCCCGCAAGTTCCCCATGCGAACCGGCGCTCGGCTGCAGTGAGACATGCGGCAATCCGGCGATCTCACCCAGTGCGTTCTGGAGGCCCCACATCAATTCCAGTGCCCCTTGGGCGCGCTCGGGCCGCTGAAGGGGATGCAAGCGTGAGTGACCCGGGAGCGCGGCGACCCGTTCATGGAGCTTCGGGTTGTACTTCATCGTGCACGACCCCAACGGGTAGAACCCACTGTCCAGGTCGAAGTTCCGCTTGCTCAAGCGCACGTAGTGCCGCACGATCTCGGGCTCGGAAACCTCAGGCAACAACGGCAGCCCGCGGCGTCGGAACCGTGCGGGAAGCACGTCATCGATGGGCTGCTCGGGGACATCGAGCACAGGGAGGTGACTCGCACGGCGCCCCGGGGCACCCCGCTCGAAGATCGTCCGGACTTCCTCACGTTGCTGGGCCGTTTGGGCGAAGTCGGTCGGCGGAGTCATCGGATCACCTCCACACCCGCGCTCTGCGCACCGAGCGCGGCAACCACCTCACCGAGTGTGTCCACCAAAAGGTCGATGTCCGCCCGCGACCGCTGTTCGGTGATCGCCACGAGCAAGCCGCCCGGGTACTCCGGATAGTCGCGTTCCAGGGCGAAGCCGGGGTGAATCCCCCGCTCTTGGCAGGCGGCGATGACCGCGTTCACCGGCGCGTCGAGTCGCACGGCAAACTCGCGGACGACCGGCTGATCGTGGATGAGTTCCACCCCCTCCAGCGTGGCCAGCTGTGCGCGCGCATAGGCGGTGCGGTGCAAGAGCAGCTCACCCAACTCCGGGAGCCCTTGACGACCGAGCCACGACAGGTAGATCACTCCAGCGAGGGCGTTTAAGGCCTGGGCGGTACAGATGTTGGAGGTCGCCTTCTCGCGACGGATGTGCTGCTCACGGGTCTGAAGGGTCAGAACGAACCCTCGGCGGCCATCGGCGTCCCGAGTCTCGCCGGCGATGCGTCCCGGCATCCGTCGCATGTGGTCGACACTGGCCGTCAAGAAGCCGAACGACGGCCCACCGAAGTCCAGGCGGTTGCCGAGCGTCTGACCTTCGCCGACGACGATCTCAAAGCCTTGGTGACCAGGGGCTTCAAGGATCCCGAGCGTCAGGGGGTCGGCGCTGCAGATCGGTATCGCGCCCACCGCGTGGGCGGCGTCCGCGATCGGCACGAGATCCTCGACAGCGCCGAGAAAGTTCGGCTGCTGCACGACGACCGCGCAGGTATCGGGCCCAATGTGCGCCGCGAGGTCGCTCGGGTCGGTGACCCCATCACGCAACTCCACCTCGACTACCCGCCCGCCCCACCCGTGGGCGACCGTGGCGAGGGTTTGACGGGCGTGGGGGTGCACACCCCGCGAGACAACGAACTCCGATCGGCCATTGGCGAGTTTGGACATGTACGCCGCGGATGCCACCGCGGAGGGCCCCTCATACAGCGACGCGTTGGAGACCGGGAGTCCGGTGAGCTCGCTCATGGCAGTCTGGTACTCGAACATGGCCTGCAGGCCACCCTGAGAGATCTCGGGCTGGTAGGGCGTATACGGCGTCAAGAACTCGGACCGCAAGATGATCGATTCAATCAACGCAGGCGCGTAGTGGTCGTACATCCCGGCGCCGAGGAAGGTAATCTCGTCGTCGGCCGAGGTGTTGCGCGCCGCAAGCGCGCGCAAATGGGCCAGAACGTCCTGTTCCGGACGTCCGGCGGGCAGATTCAGGGGCTCGCGCATCCGCACGTCCGCGGGGATCGCCTCCAGCAGTTCCTCGATCGACTCCACCCCGATCGTCGCCAACATCTGCGCGAGATCTTCGGAGGTCACAGATGTGTAATCACTCACCGCGTGCCTCGCTGTCGTATCTGCTCGCCGAACCCGCGCGTCACGCCTCCCCCAACCCCGCCAGATAGGCGACGTAGGCCGCCTGGTCCATCAAGGCATCCAACCGAGCGGGATTGGTCAACCGAACGCGCACCAACCAGCCGGCGCCGTACGGATCGGTGTTGACGAGTTCGGGGGCCGCCACGACATCCTCGTTCACGGATACGACCTCGCCGTCCGCGGGTGCATAGATATCCGAAACCGCCTTCACCGATTCCAACTCGCCATAGGTCGCGTCCGCAGCAAGCGTCGCGCCAACGGCCGGTGGCTCGTAGAACACCACCTCACCCAGGGCGTCTTGCGCAAACCACGTGATGCCAAAGACAGCTTCGTCCCCATCAACGCGCACCCAGTCGTGCTCACGGTGGTAGCGGAGGTCTTCCGGATAGTGCTCGTCGGCCATGGATTCCCTTTCAGTCGGTGCGTGGGGAGCGCGCGACGAGCGGTCGGCGCGCGATGTGTCCGCGTCGGAGTCGGCCGCGGACATCCACCACAATCGCAGTATCCGGCATGGCGAGGTCGGACCTCACGTACGCCATCCCGATCCCGCATTCGAGACTCGGCGACAGCGTGCCGCTGGTCACCGTACCCGCAAGCACATCGCTGACGAGTACGGACTGGCCCGGTCGCGGAATCCCGGGCTCGTCAAACGCAAACGCGACCAACCGCTCCGACGGCGGGTGCTCGAGATCACGCCGCACCGATTCGGCCCCGGCAAAGGCAAGCCCTGCGGCATCGCAAGCCCACTTCAGTCCGGCCGCGATCGGCCCGCGATCGCGGCCGAGCTCATTGCCGTACAGCGGATAGCCCATCTCGGTTCGCAGGGTGTCGCGAGCAACCAACCCCGCGGGGGTCACCGAAGTCGACCCACGCATCAGCGCATCCCAAATCCGCGGCGCAAGTTCCCATGGACACATGATCTCGACCCCAGGCTCACCGGTGTATCCCGTGCGTGCAACGAGTGCCGGCACCTGGGCAATCATGTCCTCGGTAATCTCGAAGTACTCGAGTCCCAGCGGCGCAGGGGACCCGGCCAGGGGTTCGAGGGCCTTGGCCCAGTCCGGACCCTGCAGCGCCAGCATGGCGATCTCATCGGAACGCTCGGCGACCTCGACATCCCGGCCCTCAGCCCCCTCACAGATTCGGGCCCAGCAGACATCCCGATTGGCTGCGTTGACGACGAGCAGATACCGATCGAGCAACGCGTAGACGATCAGATCGTCAATCACGCCACCCTCATCGGTGAGCATCAGCGTGTACTGACCCTGCCCGGGCCCGATTGCCGCCACGTCGTTAGTGAGGGCCCACGCCAGCAGGCTCCGGGCCTCCCGACCAGCGACCTCGATCTGGCCCATGTGGGAGACGTCAAACAGGCCCACGCTGCCGCGCACAGCGAGGTGTTCGCCACGCGGGGACCCGTAGTCGAGCGGCATTTGCCAACCGGCAAAGTCACCGAGCTTGGCACCGGCTGCGACATGCCGCGGGTACAGGGACGTTGTCCGAGGAGAGATCGCCGACATCGAGGCTCTCGACGGTACCAGGGCGACCGCACCACATGACCCGAGGAGCAGACCGGTGGAACGGAATTTGCGGCCACATTCGCGGCGGTCACAGACGCGCCGGCTCGGTCCACCCGGCGCGCGGTGCGCACGCGCCGGGTGGACCCCTCACTCAGTGCACGTGCCTACTTGAGGAAGTCCGGGATCTCCAGGACGTCATCGGAGATCTGCAGATCCGCCTTCTCGCCAGGCTCAAGCACGGCGTGGCGGCCGATGTCGTCGGAGCGCTGTGATGGTGCCGAGGTTCCCGACGCGGGCCGCTTGCGCATCACGGTCGTCGCTGATGACCGATCGCGATCCGGCTCATGGGGGCCGTCGAAACCAGTGGCGATCACGGTTACGCGCAGGGCGTCGCCAGCGTTCTCGTCGATCACCGCACCGAAGATCACGTTGCAGTCCTCGTCCGCAGCGCCACGAATGATGCTCGCCGCCTCGTCGATCTCGAACAGACCGAGGTCCGGGCCACCGGTGATGTTCAGCAACACACCCGTCGCACCAGACATGCTGGTCTCCAGCAACGGGCTAGAGATTGCCGCCCGAGCAGCCTCGGTTGCGCGGTTCTCACCCGATGCCGCACCGATCCCCATCAGCGACGCGCCTGCGTTCTCCATGATCGTACGAACATCGGCGAAGTCGAGGTTGATGAGCCCCGGCACAGTGATCAGGTCCGTGATGCCCTGCACACCTTGTCGCAGCACGTCGTCGGCCATCCGGAACGCCTCCATAATCGACGTCCGTCGCTCCACGACCTGCAGAAGCCGCTCGTTGGGGATCACGATCAGCGCATCGACGTGCTTCTTGAGAGCTTCGATACCCTCGTCGGCACGCTTTTGGCGCTGCTTGCCTTCGAAGTGGAACGGGCGTGTCACCACGCCGACCGTCAGCGCGCCCTGCTCCCGGGCGATCTGGGCGAGGACGGGTGCGCCACCAGTACCGGTACCACCACCTTCACCGGCGGTGACGAACACCATGTCCGCACCGCGCACCGCTTCCTTGATCTCCTCGCGCGTCTCCTCAGCGGCATCGCGACCGACGCGCGGATCCGCCCCGGCGCCCAGGCCCTTGGTGAGGTTCCCACCAATGTGGAGCTTCACATCGGCATCGCACATCCCGAGCGCCTGCGCGTCGGTGTTGACCGCGATGAACTCGACCCCGCGCACGCCCGCATCAACCATGCGATTGACCGCGTTCGTGCCGCCGCCCCCGACCCCACAGACCTTGATTACCGCGAGGTAGTTGTTTGCTTCCACGTCGCCCATCCTCCTCCGCCGGGGTCGTCTCGACTCCCGGTCCTGGCCAGGTCTCTACTCAGACTTGAAGGTTTCTCCGAGCTTCCTTGCTCAAACCTCAACTTCTACTCGAGACTTCCCGTGCTGGGAACATCCCATGAAAACGCCCTTTTGACCCACGCGCGTCGTTTCGGACGCTAAGCACACCTCACGCTCATGTCAAGGGCTACTGCCATGTCTCCGCAGAGCGACAAGTTCAGGTTTGGTAAGCATCAGCCTGTACTTGAGGTCGAGCCACCATGGATGGATGCTCCAACACTGCCGAGGGCAGGCCGATCTGGGACCGTGACGTCGAGATACGTGGCCTGACGCTGGGTGGCCCGAGAGACGTGCGCCAACACGGCGTTGATCGCCGCCGCCTTCTCCGCCAGGCGATCGAGAGTGCCGAGAACCAGTGCCGGACCGTCGGAGAGTTGCCCCGTGATCTGCCCCTGCGAAAGCGTCAGGTCCTGAACGCGGTTCCGCGTCCCGGGCTTGAGCGCCTCAAGAAAAGCGAGGGCATCCATCGCCCACCCGGGCAGCGGCTGGCCGAATGCGGGGATCGGTGGCGTCAAGATCATGCTGGCCCGGACTAGGCGCCGCGGCACCAGGCCCATCACGAGGCCTCGGTTCGACACAACGACCGCCACTTGCCCCGGGGCGCGGACGATCGCCGCCGGAGCGGCAGGAATCACCGTGACCTTCAACCCAAGCGGCCAGTCGCGTGAGATGTGCACCGTTTGAACGCCGGGAAACCGCTCGGCCACCTGCGTGATGTCGCCCACCGGGGGAGAAATGAGCGAGCCACCTTGAGACGCCGCCGACGAAATCGCGCTACGTAACTGATTCGCGTCCGGGCCCGAGTATCCGACCAGATGGACGTTGTAGATGGTGAGAACGGGGCCCGTGGCCAGCCAATACCCGGCCAGCGCACACACCGCGCCACCGATTGCCGCGAGCACGATACGTCGGCGCTTGCGACCACGATCGCGGGCAACCTCGCGGCGGCGGCGATCGAGTGCAGGATGCGCACGACCGGGTTCTGGAGTGGCCTCACTGGACACCCTTACCCCACGTCCTCCAGCGGCGGTCGCGTGATCCCTCTGACCGGATCGAGATACCGGACCTCCGGCTCAAGCAGTGGCCCGCCCGCCGCGTGGACACGGTTCCGCCCTTCCCGGATCAGCGCCAGGACGTCGTCCGCACGGCATCCGGGTGACGCCTCGATGAAGTTCGCATGGACCGGAGAAAAACGTGCGCCGCCGATCACCAGACCCTTGCATCCGGCGGCCTCCAGGAGGCGCCCTGACGATTCACCGGCAGGATTGGTGAAGACGCTTCCAAAGGTCCGCACGCCCTGTGGTTGTGTGGCCCTGCGATGACCGCGGAACTCGCCGAGACGCCCCATGATGGCCTCGGGATCGTCGTGGTCCAGATGAAATGCGGCCGCCGCGACGACCTCGTTCGCATCCAGACCGCTGTGGCGGTACCGCAGATCCAGATCATCTGGACCAACTCGGTGACGCCCTTGAGGTGTGCAGATCACCGCCCATTGCAGCACGTCCTTGAGCTCCGAGCGATAGGCACCAGCGTTCATCGCCACCGCCCCCCCGACGGTGCCGGGAATACTTGCGCCAAACTCGAGTCCCGCGAGGCCGTGTTTGGCCGCGCGTAGCACCGCTCGCGGCAGCGACGCACCGCCGCCGCACCACAGCCCGCCATCGCGCACCACGATGGAACTCAGACGACCCGCCAGGCGCATCACGAGGCCCTCGAAGCCATCATCGGAGATCAAGAGGTTCGACCCCTTGCCGATAACCGCAACCGGGAGCGCAGACCGTTGGGCCCAGGCGAGTCCCGCGGTCACCTCACCAAACGACCGAGCGGTGCACACCGCCCGGGCGAGACCCCCGACGCGGATCGTCGTAAACGGCGCAAGCGGAACGTTGTGCTCGAGCTCAATCGGCATGGCCCGCGCCTCCGCCGGCGGCGTGCCCTGAATACTCGGACTCCAACAGCTGCACCAACTCCTGCGCCAGGTCGGTGATGTCCCCGGCGCCGAGGGTCAAGATCATGTCGCCTGGACGTGCCAGCCGAGCAGCGATCTGCCCGGCCTGCTCGAGGGTCGGCGCAAACTTCGCGCGGGTCGGCGGCGCGATGGCATCGGCGATGCTCCGCCCGCTCACAGCCGGGTCGTACTCTTCCCGCGCGGCATAAACCTCCGTCACGATCGCGACGTCGGCATTGGCCAGGGCATCTGCAAGCTCGGCGCCGAGTGCCCGGGTGCGGGAATACAGGTGCGGCTGGAAGATGGCGATGATGCGACCGGGGTGGCGTTCGCGAGCGCCCTGCAACGTGGCGCGAATCTCCGCCGGGTGGTGGGCGTAGTCGTCGATGATGACGATTCCCGCAACCTCTCCGCGGAATTCAAAGCGACGACCGACCCCCGTGAAGCCCGCAATCCGCGCTGCGGCAACGTCCGTCGGTACGCCGCACCAATCGGCGAGAGCCAGTGCGCAGGCGGCGTTTGCGGCGTTGTGTGCCCCAGGGACCGCGAGCGGCACATGCAGCGTCCGGCCATCGGCAAACTCAAGTCGCATCCCATGTTGGTCTCGGGCTGCCACATGCACCCACGCGTCCGGACCATCCCCGACCAAGCGCACCGGGCGACCCGCGGCACGCGCAAGCTTCCAGGCGCGGGGTTCTGGACCAGCAATGATGACGCCATCGGCCGGCACCCGCGCGAGAAACGTGGCAAACACCGCCTCGACTTCCTCGATCGAGGCGTAGGTGGTGTGATGGTCGTGATCGACGTTGAGCAAGATCACACCCTCAGGCTCGAGGCGAAGCAACGACCGGTCGCTCTCATCCGCTTCGGCGACAAACCAAGGCCCCCGGCCCCACACGGCGCCGGTACCCCCTCCCCCGGCGACCGTTGCTCCGACGCAGCCAGAGGCATCGCCGAGGGCAGCCAGAAGCATCGCGCTGGTCGTGGATTTGCCGTGCGCGCCGGCCACAGCCAAGCCCCGGCGCCCTCGCATCAACGCCACCAGAAGCTCCGAGCGATGTTGGATGGGAATGCCGCGACGCTCGGCTTCTTGGCACTCGGGGTTGCCCGGCGCGATCGCGGTTGAGACCACCAGCACCTCGGTGTCGGCTGGCACCGCGGCGGCGGTGTGACCCACCGTGATATGTGCCCCGAGCGCCGCCAGTTGGTCCAGCACCGCAGACGCCGACCGGTCGCTCCCGCTGACCCGATACCCCGCCTGGAGCGCCAGCCGTGCGAGCCCACTCATTCCGGCACCGCCAATGCCCACCATGTGGATCGATCGCCGTGGCGACACAGGATCGATCATCACTGGGACGCGGCCTCGAGCACCAACGTTGCGATGCGATCAGCCGCCTCGGGGCGTCCAACCGCGCGCGCTGCCTCGGCCATGGCGTCCAGGCGGCGCCGATCCAACAGGAGGGCACCCACGAGTTCGCGCAGACGCGCCCCCGTGCATTCGGCGTCCGGGAGCATCACCGCGGCCCCCGCACTGACGAGCCAGTTGGCGTTCGTGGTTTGGTGATCGGCAGTGGCATGCGGGTATGGCACGAGGATGCTCGGACGACCTAGCGCGGCTAGCTCAAACACCGAGCCCCCGGATCGCGAGACGACCAGGTCGGCAGCCGCGATTGCTTCAGGAAGCTCGTTCAAGAACCCTTCCAGGCGGTAATTCGGTCCGGGGCCCGCGTCTCCGAACAGCGACCGGGTCTGATCGAGTTGCCGCGGTCCGGCCACGTGAATCACGACAAATGGCGGTTCCGGGCCGAAGGCCTCAACCGCGGCCTGGTTGATCGAGCGGGCCCCCTGTGACCCGCCGACGACGACGACAACCGTGACATCGGGGTCAATACCGAACATGCGCCGGCCGCTCGTGCGGGTCGCTGCCCGAACCGATCGCCCGACCGGACGTCCGGTGACAAGGTAACGACGGCCCGTCCGTCCCCTGAGCGGAAGCGCCAACACCACGCGCCGCGAGATCGGAGCGATGGCGCGATTGGCAAGACCCAGGTGCGAATCGGCCTCCAACGCAATCACGGGACGTCGCGTCAACCAGCCCGCGAGTGCCACGGGTCCGGCCATGTATCCCCCACCGGTGACGACGACGTCGGCGCGTCGGCGGCGCACCATCATGATCGCGCGCGGAACTGCGAGAGCCGCCATCGCCAAGGTCCGCACGTTGCTCAAGCTTAGGCTGCGGCGAAACCCCTGAAGGGGAATTGTCTCTTCAGGAAAGCCCGCGGCGGCGGCAAATCCCTCACCGCTGCGGCCCCGGGCAGTAACGAATGCGACCTCAGCCGCACGCTCACGCAGCGCTTCCCCGACGGCGAGCGCTGGCATCACGTGCCCGCCCGTCCCGCTGGCGGCGATGAGTACTCGCGTCGGTTGTTTGCTGTTGTCGTGAGGCACGTTGGCTTCGGCGGCTAATGCTAAACAGCAGGCCCATACTCGAGAGGAGCACGATGAGGCTACTCCCTCCGTACGAGATAAACGGAAGGGGGACCCCGGTGATCGGCATGACGCCCAGCGCCGCGCCCGCATTATCTAACGACTGGACCGCGATGAGTGTGGCGAGGCCGGTGGCGATCAGTCGCTGGTGCAAATCCGGCGCCCGAATGGCGATCCGGAACGCGAGCAACACGACGGCGCCAAGCGCCGCGAGGACTGCGCAAATCCCGATGAACCCGAGCTCCTCGCCGATCGAGGCGAGAATCATGTCCGTGTGGGCCTCCGGCAGGTAGAACGCCTTCTGGATGCCTGCGCCCAACCCCATCCCGTGGAATCCGCCCGACCCCACGGCGATCTGGGCCTGCACGGTCTGGAACCCGTTTCCGGTCGCTTGATGCCAGGGATCCAAGAATGCGAGCAGACGCGCGCGTCGATACGGGGCCGCGGCAATTGCAACAGCTGCGATCAGGCCCGCGGCCGTCGCTGCCACGGCGATATGGCGCGGCCGTGCGCCAGCAACCAACAGCATCGCGAACGCTACGAAGGCCAAGGTAGTCGCCGTTCCGAGGTCGGGTTCGGCAAGCACCAGACCGGCCATGAGCAACGTGACGGTGAGGTACGGGATGAGCCCCTTGAAGGTCATCACTCGGCGTGGATCGCGCGCAATCGCCCCGGCGATCCACAACACCAGCGCCAGCTTGGCGAATTCCGCGGGCTGGATCTGCCCGAGCAGCGGGAAACTAATCCATCGCCTCGCGCCGTTGACCTGGACGCCAATCCCAGGCAAGAGCACGACACACAGCGCGGCCATCGACACGGCCAGTCCCATTCCCGCCACCCGATGCAGGTACTTCGGGTCCCAACGGCGACAGAAGGTGAATGCCATCGCGCCGATTCCGGCGAACAGGAACTGCTTTTCCATGAACGCGAAGGGGCTTGTACCGGCAATGACCGCCTGCGACGAGGTCGCCGAGTAGACGATCACGACGCCGAAACACACGAGGCAGAAGACGATCGCCATCATGGTGTTCTCTGGGGCCGACCGATGGAGCGCCACACGATCACGGCTGCGTGCAGTCTCCGGGCGTGCGATCGCGGGACGGAGAGTGCGGGCACGGGTCGACACGTTGTGAAGGGATTCACCCACGCACGGCGATGTCCTCGCCGGATGCCCAAAGTGTTTCGCGCAAAGTCCACGCTTTTTTCCGGCCGCCACGAAACGTTGGATGCAGTTTGTCGTCCCTGCACGGGCTCAACCAAGCCCACACCCATCGGAAGGTGATATCGTCCCGCATCGCCGAACACGGGCGGTTAGCTCAGCGGTAGAGCACCTGCCTTACAAGCAGGGGGCCGGCAGTTCAAATCTGTCACCGCCCACTGACTGACCCGGTGAGTCCGGCCCCGGGGGGTGTAGCTCAGCTTGGTTAGAGCACCGGACTGTCAATCCGGAGGTCGCGGGTTCGAGCCCCGTCGCTCCCGTCAGTGAAAGCCCCGCGCCAGCGGGGCTTTTTGCGTTAGCATTCACCTCTCCTCAAACCTGCTGAATCGGTCTGAATCGGTCTCAGACGGCGCGGGATGCGTCTCAGACTGCGCGGCAGACGAGGCTCGATCCTGCGACATTCACCTTGGAAGGCGTGGACAGACGGCGACACGCGGGCAGATGCTGGCGAAGAAGGCGTATGGCTCGGCGGTTGTGCTCGCGACGCTGTCCCGCTTGGTCGCGCTATCGGCGCGCCTGGTGTGCGACAAGCGTGCGACGACTTGCCAGCCGTGACCTGCTCGGCGGGGGTCGACAGAGGGGCCTCCCGAACACGCCCCTGCGTGCGGCCCGCGCTCAACCTTGAAGGCAGAAGGCACGAAGGCATAGGATCTTGCCCCGGTCCGGCGCCGCTGGGCCCACGACGCAGAGGAAACATCATGCCCACCGTGATCGGCTATCACCAGGTGAAGGACAAGGATCATTGGCTTGCCTCGCCGAAGCGCGAAGAGGTCTTCGGACCCCTCGGCGTCACCAACATCCGAACGTTCGTCGACCCGCAGAACCCGTCTCAGGTGGCGGTGCTGATGGACGTTGCCGACATGGATGTCGTCATGGCCGCGATGCGGAACGCGGCGATGGCCGAGGCGATGGCGTATGACGGCGTGCTGCCCGAGACCTTGGTGCTCCTCATCGAGGCGTAGTGCCCGTTCCGAGACGCCGAGTGGGCGTGGGATCCAAAGAGCTCGACGATGGTCGAGCCCAAGTCGCGTGCTGGCCGTCGGCGCGTTCCGGTCTTTCCGGCAGTGCGGGACCTCTTGGACGACTCCGCGTCTTGGGGGGCATATGGCACCAACACCTATCGCTGGCGCCCCGTCCCCGGGAAAAGTTGCGTGACGCTCTCACATGCCGTCATGAGGTGTCAATGCTTCCTAAGACTCGTAAAGCGCGATTCAGCGATGCACTCGTCGTGCAGCGCCGAATCGCCCGCAAGGGGTTGGCGACGCGTCGTAGCCGGGAGGACTAGATAATTGATTCCACGGCGATCGCCGTGGTGAAGAGGTTTTGTGCAGAGGGGCCGAAGTCGGCGGTATCGAGTAGACCGTCGACCTGGAGGCCACGATGGACGCCGACCTCGACACCCGTGTGCATCGCCGTGTATTGCACAGCCGGGATCTCTCCTACCAAGAGCCCGTGGCAACTCAACGGCGTGAGCTGACCGGCTCGGAGGTCCTCACGCTGTGCGTGGCCACGGGCGATCATCGGGATCCTCAAGCGACCGCCGTTTCTTTGAGGGTTGCCGCCACGCGGCGTGGCCACCTGTTTCCCACACCGCCCGCCCAATCGGGGTACCACACGCGCCGTCGGCGCCTGGCGGACACCATCGAATGGCTGATGGGTGTGT
>JADGPH010000201.1 GCA_017882555.1 Thermoleophilia bacterium | reverse complement strand
CCGAACGCCACTTGCCGCACATCTTCGAGCGCTTCTATCGTGCCGATGCATCGCGTTCGAAGCGTCTTGGGGGAACCGGACTCGGCCTCTCGATCGTCAAGCACATCGCCGAGCGCTTTGGCGGTGAGGTCGCGGCAACGTCCCGTGAAGGTTTCGGCACGACGATCGTGGTGCGTCTGCCCGTCGTCTCGGTAGAATCTGCGATCACGCGGTTCACAACCAACGAGGACGCCCCATATTCCTCGACGCGCTAGACTGGCCCGGGGCTGCCTCTCGCGGGCCTGCCCATGATCCGATGGCTGCCGCGCGCCTTTTTCTGCCCGCCGCCGAGGAGTTTGCTTGAGCGTTCCGCTGATGGACATCGGTGCCCAGTATGGTCCGCTGCGGGCAGAAATCGACGCCGCCATCGCCGGCGTCCTTGACACGGGCCGTTTCATCCTCGGTCCCAATGTCGCGGGGCTTGAAGCCGAGATCTCCGAGCGGCTCGGTGGCCGCCCATGCGTGGGGGTTGCCAACGGCACGGATGCGCTGGTGATTGCCCTGAATGCCCTGGATATCCGTCCAGGGGATGAGGTGATCACGACGCCGTACACCTTCTACGCGACCGCTGAAGCGATCGCGCGTTTGGGTGCGACCCCGGTGTTCTGTGACATCGATCCCGATGACTTCTGCTTGGATCCCGATGCGGTTGTCGATCGGATCACCGAGCGCACGCGGGCGATCTTGCCGGTGCACATATTCGGTCATGCGGCGA
Organism: Thermoleophilia bacterium; assembly: GCA_017882555.1. Lineage (GTDB taxonomy): Bacteria > Actinomycetota > Thermoleophilia > Miltoncostaeales > Miltoncostaeaceae > CAITWD01. The sequence continues at coordinate 5,568 of JADGPH010000201.1, read as the reverse complement.
ACATGACCGCGATTCGCACCATTGCTGCTCGACACAACCTGCCGGTGATCGAAGACGCCGCCCAGGCCTTCGGTGGTGCCTGCGACGGCACGCCGGTCGGTGCACTCGGCGATCTGGCGACGATCAGTTTCTTTCCGACCAAGAACCTGCCGGGGATCGGTGATGGCGGCATGGTGGTCTGTCGGGACCAGGCAACGGCGGACCGCGTCCGTCGCTTGCGCTTTCACGGCTCCGCGGACAAGGTGGTCTTCGAGGAGGTGGGCTACAACTCACGGTTGGACGAGCTGCAGGCCGCGGTGATTCGCATCTTCCTGCGCCACGTCGACGACTGGAACGACGGCCGTCGTGCAACCGCCGAAGCGTATGCCAACGCCGGCCTCGATGAGTTCCTCGAGCTTCCCTCCGAGCGTCCCGGCGTCCGGCACATCTATCACCTGTTTATGGCCCGCCACGATGATCGCGATGCCCTTGCCAAAGGACTCGCGGCGCGTGGCGTGAGCTCGGCGGTGTACTACGGCATCCCGATGCATCTGCAGCCGGTGTTTGCACACTTGGGATACCAGCCAGGTGACCTTCCGGTGGCAGAGGCGTGCGCATCGCGGGCGCTGGCGCTCCCGATGCACCCGCACATGACCGAGGCCCAGGTTGCCGAAGTCGTGGGTGCCGTCGCCGAGGTTGTCGGACAGGTGCCGGCGCGCGGGTGAGCGAGGCGCTACAGGCCATGGAGATGGGACAGGTGACTGCCCCGAAGTCGGTCCGCCCCTTGCGGGTGTGGGTCGACATGACCAACTCTCCGCACGTCGTGATCTTTCGACCACTGATCGCCCGGATGATCGCCCGGGGTCACCACGTCACGGTGACCGCGCGCGACTTTGCCCAAACCCTCGGCCTGCTCGAGCGCTACGAGATGCCGCATATGGTGACTGGGGCCCACGGCGGGGCGGGTCGTCTCGGGAAAGCGCGCGCGATGGGTACCCGGACCGCGGCGCTCACCCGCTTTGCGCGTCGCGAGCGATTTGATGTCGCGATTGCCCACGGGAGTACCGACCAGCCGCCTGCTGCATACCTGGCAGGGACCCCGCAGGTCACGATGTTCGACTATGAGTTTGCGGCGGTCATGCACCACTGGAACGGGCGCCTGGCGACGCGCGTCTTGGTGCCCAGCGCCATTCCCGAGTGGGCGCTCTGGCGGTATGGGATTCGCGCGCCCAAGCTCGTGCGATATCCGGGGCTCAAAGAGGAGTACTACCTCGCCGATTACGTCCTCGATCGTGAGGTCATTCCCGAGCTGGGCCTTGATCCGTCCCGGATCATCGCGGTCCTGCGTCCCCCGCCGGAGGTGACCCTGTATCACCGCGGGCTCTCGAGCGATGTGTTCTCGGCGACGCTCGATCGCTTGCTGGCCGCGGCCCCCGAGGTCCAGACGGTCGTGCTTCCGCGCACCGCGGATCAGCGTGCGCAGCTGGTGGGCAGCGCCGCGATCGTGCCGGAACGCCCCGTCGACGGACCGAGTCTGGTTGCCGCAGCTGACTTTGTTGTAAGTGCCGGTGGGACGATGAATCGGGAAGCGGCCGCCTTGGGCGTGCCGGCCTACAGCCCCTTCGCGGGGCGTCTTGGTGCGGTCGACCGCGCGCTCATCGCCGACGGCCGCTTGCGTCGTCTTGAGGACCCCAACGCGGTTGCGCTCGAAAAGCGCGACCGGCGCGTGCTGGGCACCAGTCGCGATCCCGAGGTGCTCGTGGATCTCATGCTTGCCGTTGCCGGAGGGTCACGATGACCGAGTTCGCCGATCGCCCGAACTCGTGGGCGGCACGAGCCCTGTTACATCGCCTCGGGCAAGCCGCCCTGGATGCAGTGCTGATCGCCCTGAGTTACTGGTTGGCATTCGCGCTGCGATTCGACGACAGCGTGCCGCGCCGGTTCGACTCGCTCTACGGCAAGACCGTCGCGATCGTGGTCTGCGCCAACCTCGCCGTGTTCATCGCGTTGCGTTTCTACACCAAGTGGTGGCGCTTCACGAGCCTGCGTGATCTGCAGACGATCTGCGCCGGGGTGATCCTCGGCGGCTTTGCGGTGACCACGATTCTTACCGTGTGGCATCCCGCGCACTCGCCCGCGGTGCCGCGTGGCGTGCTGTTTATCGATCTCGTGCTTACGCTGCTGACCGTCGGGGGGGCACGCTTTGTCGTGCGCAGCGTGATGGAACGACCGCCGACCGGCGACCTGGTGGCCAGTGGGCGCCGCGTGTTGATCTGTGGCGCCGGCGAGGCGGGCAACATTCTGATCCGCGAGATGCAGCGCAATCGCACCCTGGGATACATCCCCGTGGGCATCATCGACGACGATCCGCGCAAGCGGGGGTTGCGCGTGCACGGGGTCAAGACGCGTGGCACTCGCGAGCAGCTGCCTCGTGTCTTGCGCGAGCAGCACGTCGACGAGGTCATCATCGCGATGCCAAGCGCGCCAGGAGCGGTGCGGCGGGAGATCGTCGAGGTGTGCCGTCAGTTTGGTGTGAAGTGCACGACCCTTCCGGGTTTGCCCGAGCTGATAACCGGTGAGGTCACCGTTCGTCGTTTGCGCGAAGTTCGAGTGGAGGATGTCCTCGGTCGCGCTCCGGTGGAGGTCGATCTCGCCAAAGTTGCGCGGTACCTCAACGGGCGCACCGTCATGGTGACCGGAGCCGGGGGATCAATCGGCAGTGAGCTGTGTCGCCAGGTCGCCGCGCTTGGCGTGCGGCGTTTGCTGATGGTGGACCACAGCGAGAACAATCTGTTTGAGATCGACCTTGAGTTGCGTGACAACGGATCCACGAACCTCGTCGCGGTGATCGCCGACTGTAAGGATGAGGCCTCGATGGAACAGTGTTTTCGCGAGTATCGACCGCAGATCGTGTTCCATGCGGCGGCGTATAAGCATGTCCCGATGATGGAGCTCAACCCGTTGCAGGCGGTGGCCAACAACGCGTTGGCGACGTCCCTGATGGCCGATCTGGCCGAGCGGTTCGATGTTGAGCGGTTCTGCTTGATCTCCACCGACAAAGCCGTCGAGCCCAAGACCATTATGGGCGCGACCAAGGCGTTGGCCGAACGAGTGATCGAAGCTCGTGCCGAGTCGTCGCGCACACGGTTCGCCGCGGTGCGGTTCGGCAACGTGCTCGGCAGCTCCGGATCGGTGCTTCCGATCTTCCGACGCCAGATCGCTGGAGGTGGCCCGGTCACGGTGACCCACCCTGAGATGACGCGCTTCTTTATGACGATCCCAGAAGCCGTGCAGTTGGTATTGGAAGCCACCGGAATCGCGGAGGGTGGCGATATCTTTGTGCTTGATATGGGTGAACCGGTACGGATCCTTGACTTGGCCCACCGTACAATCGAGCTATCGGGGCACCGGCCGGGTCGCGACATTCAAATCGAAATCACCGGGATTCGTCCGGGTGAGCGCTTGCACGAGGAGCTGTTCAACGTCGATGAACAGGTGCGTCCGACACGATATGTCAAGGTGCTGCGAGCGACTCGGCCGCCGTTGGCGGCCGCGCAGCTGCGTGCGGGGTTGACGGAGCTTGCACGGCGCGTCCATGCGCGCGACGAGCAGGGGCTCGCTGAAGTGCTCTGGCCAACGCTCGGAGTCGGCAGGGAGCAGTCTGCCGAGGGCGAACTCGGATACCTGCAGGACCACACCAGTACGGAGGCTGAGACATGACGACTCAAGAACTCCCGCGAATTCGATCGAATGATCTTCCTGACGGAGCACTGCCGGTGCAAGTGGGCGGGCTGCTTGCCGGCGTGCGCCGCCCGTGCCCGGAACACGGCGGGGACTGTAGGTGTGTTGCGCGGACGCGCGCCGGTCACCTGATCTTCTGGTGCGGAGACGGCACGCACCACGTGACCGCCCAAGCGTAGGTATCCGCTCGCGATCGCCGCGGTGGACCAGACCGCGTCGGCGGGCGACCAAAGGTGCTCCGACTGACGCGAGCCGCTCGCTATGATCGTCACACATGCCCGTCTTCATTTGTCCTAACTGCGCGCGGCGCTCCACGTCGTCGGAGCGCAACGAACACGGTCAACCTTTGGGCTGCAGCAAGTGCGGCTTCGGGTTCCTGTTTGAGCTCCTCGAGGATTACTACGCCGGTCCGGCAACGGCGCTCATCGTCTGTGACAGCGAGCGGCGCATCATCGCGGCGGGCCACGCCGCAATGCCGGTAACGGGATATCGCGAAGGTGATCTGATCGGGCACGAGGTCGTGAGTCGCCTGGGGTTGGGAAATTTCCCTCACGGGGATCCCGCCGCCACGACGATGGAGTGGGGCGTGCGCCAACTCAACGTGGCGTGCACGTTCCGCCCTGCGGGCCTCGATCACGACCAACCAGTGACCGCAGACTTCTTTCCCGCCTACGACGACGATGGCGGCCTGCTTGTCGCGGTGACCCCGCGGATGGCGACTGAACACGAGTAACGTCCGGCGAGCAGGAGGCACACTCATGGAGCGGCGGCAACTGGGGACGACCGATCTCGAGCTCTCGGTCGTAGGACTGGGCACCTGGGTCTTCGGCGGTCGCTGGGGTGGCGCGGAGGATGCAGATTCGGTGGCTGCCTGTCACGCTGCGATCGATGCCGGGATCAACTGGATCGACACCGCCGACATCTACGGCCAAGGCCGAGCTGAACAGATTGTCGGCCGGGTCGTCAAGGACCGATCCGAGGAAGTCATCGTCGCCACCAAGGGTGGCGTTGCTTGGGAGCTTGGCGAGGCCGGGCTTACGATCTGGCGTGAGGTCTCCGGGGAGTACCTGCGCCGCGCCCTGGACCGGAGTTTGATCGCCTTGGGGCTCGACTGCGTCGACCTCTACCAGGTGCATTGGCCGGTGGCGGGCGTCGACCCCGCCGATACCTGGGCCGCGCTGATCGATCTCCAACAGGCCGGAAAGATCCGCCACATCGGTGTGTCGAATTACGCACTGGCAGATCTCGAAGCGGCGGCGGCTGTCGGCCCGCTCGCGAGCTATCAACCGGGCTACCACCTGATGCGGCGTGAGGTCGAAGCGGCTGAGTTGCCGTGGTGTGGGGCACATGGTGTCGGGGTCGTCGCGTACGGGCCACTTGCCCACGGTCTATTGACCGGCAAGATGGACGCCTCGACGCGCTTCGCCGAAAACGACTGGCGTGCGACGAGCGAGTTGTTTGCCGATGAGTCGTTTCCCGAGCGTATCCAGGTCGTGCGGGAGCTCGAGCGGATCGCTGCGGATCGGCCCGGTGGCGTGGCGGAATTGGCCGTGATGTGGGTCCTCCGGCGTCCCGAGGTCACCTCCGCGATCATCGGTGCGCGCAATGCTGCCCAGGCGCGTGCAAACGCCGCGCTTGTCGGGGCCCCCCTGACCGCCGAAGAAGATCGCGCCATCGAAGCCGTGTTGAGGGCTCATCCGTCGGCCTCGCGCCCCTACGGCCATGGCGAGCCTCCGAACCGCCCGTAGGTTGCTGGGCAACCCGGGCCGCGATCGCGGCCAGTGGGCGCGCCCGCACGCACCCCCTATCGGTTGACCTTCGTGCAACCTACGATCCCCTGCACGGATG
>JADGPH010000200.1 GCA_017882555.1 Thermoleophilia bacterium | reverse complement strand
TCGTCCCGTGCGGTCCGAAGTCCTGGTACGAGCCATTCTGCCGGATCGTTGTCAGCGAGCGGGTCAACCTCGATCACCTCGTCGTGTTCCACATGGACGACTGCCTGGATTGGCAGGGGCGGCCGCTACACGACAGTGATCCGCACAACTTCACGTCGTTCATGCGCCGGCAATTCTACGATCCGATCCCCGCGGAGCTCGCGGTCCCGCAACACCAGCGGGTCTTCCCTGAGGTTGCCCGGATCGAGGAGATCAAAGCGATGATCGCCGAGAGCCCCATCGACCTCACGCTCGGCGGGTTCGGGCAGGACGGCCACGTCGCCTACAACCAAGCCCGTCGGAACCCGTTCAGCGCCCTCACCGTTCAGCAGCTGCGCGAGTCGGAGCTTCGTGTGCAGGACAACGCTGTGGACACCGTCATTGCTCTCGCCGAGCGCTCCTTCGGCGGGGCTTATCAGTTCGTGCCGCCGATGTCGATCAGTCTCGGGATGAAGGAGTGCCTCTCCGCACGCCGGGTCCGGCTCTACAGCGATACGGGCAGCTGGAAGCGCACGGCGTTGCGCGTCGCGCTCTTTGCGCCAGAGACCGTGGAGTACCCGATGACGCTCCTGCAAACGCATCCGGACGTACTGGTGACGGTCACTCTGGATACAGCTCGTCACCCAATATCCGAGCACCCCGAGTGGCGGTTCTCCGGAGTCGAGACGTGAGCGCGACGGCGTTAACCGGCTATCGGTACGACTCACTCATCGCAGCCGGGGGCGTCGGCGCGGGTATCGCGTTTCAGTTGCTGACGGGCGAGACGCTAGGGCGCAACGAGAGTCGGCCCGCTGTGCTGCTTTCGGCACGCGACTACTGCAAAGGACACGTGGTGCTGCACTACGTGGCGACACTGCTCAGAACTGCAATGCCCGGCGCGCCCAAGGTCGTACCGATTGGTCGAGTCGGCGATGACAGGGACGGGCACCGGCTTCTCGAAGAGATGAGGGCGACGGGCATGTCGACGGAGTACGTTATCGTCGATCCCGACCTCCCCACCCTGTACTCCGTCAGCTACCAGTACCCGGACAGCTCCGGTGGCAACCTCACCGCTTGCAACAGTGCGAGCGGGGCGCTGACGACGACTGACGTCGCGCGCCCGTTCGAGGCGTCGACGGCGCAGGAACGAGCCGTCGTCGTCGCGCTGCCGGAGGTTCCCCTCGATGCGCGGCTTCGGCTACTGCAGCATGGACGTGAACGAGCGGCGTTGACGGTCGCGTCAATCGTCCCGGAGGAGGCCGAGGCGTTCGAGGCCGCAGGCGGCTGGGAACTGGTCGATATTGCGGCGTTGAATGTCGACGAAGCGGCCGCGGTCGCGCGCGTCCCGGGAGACCTGGACGGCGGGGAGATCGCTCGACGATGCGCCGCGACCGTATCGTCCCGTCATCCGGACATCGTCCTCATCGTCACTGATGGCCGCCGCGGCAACTACCTGTGCGCCAAGGGTGAGATCGAGCACACGCCCGCGCTAGCGATGACACCGGTGTCGACGGCCGGGGCAGGAGACGCGTTCCTCGCCGGCGTCATCGTCGGCCTGATTTGCGGGCTCCCCCTCCAGCGGCGGGTACCAGCAAAGGACGGTAGTCCAGTCTTGAGCACTGCTGTCGATCTTGGCGCGCTCCTTGGTTCCCTGAGTATCGCCTCGCCGCACACCATCAACCCGGAGGTCGATGCGGCAGCGGTGGCCGCACTGATCGCGGCGCGTGGGCTGCAAGTCACAGCGCAGTTCGAGTCCCTCTTCACCTCGCGAGACCGCCTCATGCCCGCGCTCTTGCCCATGTCAAGGAGTCAAGATGAATCACCTGCTTCGATTTGTGCAACGTTTTGAGCCCAGCCACCGACAGGAATTCCTCGACCTGGAGCGAGGATTTATCAAACTGGAACAGGACAATCCTGGGCTTCCGCAGGGCAAGCGCTACCTCTCCATTCTCGGTCGTGAGCCGCAGAATACCTTGATCTGGGAGTGCCAGTTCGCGTCGCTTTCCGCGGCGCTAGGCGGGGCGGCGGCTCTCGACGCGGACCCACGGCACGGCGAGTTGTTCGCGCTTCAGGTGCCGTACATCATCGAGTCGTACGCAGAGGTCTACGAGGCGTTCGACTTGTGAGACAGGTAGCGCCATATCCGGCACCGATGATATCGAGTGCGTGCTCGGCGGCCCTCTATACGGGTAATGCCGACGCTCGCTCGACACCCGCGTCCAGAATCATCTCCGCCTTTGGCCGCTCCGGGAGACAGCCGCGGGTGCTCGCCAGGCTCGTCCGGTGCACTCCGCCCCGCGGTCGCGAACTGCTCCCGAACCGTGGCCAGCATCGTTGTAGCAGCCCTGGGACTCGGCCTGGGCTTCGGGCCAGTCGTGGCCTTCGCGTCCTCGGCGCGTTCATCTCCGTCTTCGCCATCTTCATCTATATGTGTGCCTATGTAGGTACCATCCGGCTGTACACCACGAAGCGTCGCTATGAGCCCAAGCCCGTCAAACACATCATCCATGCCCGCTATCGCCATCGCGATGCTATCGCCCCGATGTACTATGAGCTCGTGCCATGTCCGATTACGCCGAGAGCGGGGGGGAACATCGCGGTGGTAGTCCCCGTCGGGGTGGCGCTTCTTAGTGCAGTGATCACCCGGTCCAGCCGAAAGACTGAGCGAGCGGCCGCTGATCCCGAGCCGGAATGCAAGTTTTCGGCCCGCCTGCTTAACCGGGACGATATCTAGTGGCCTCTCTGCTCGAGAATGACAATCCCCAGCGAGTTCGGGCTCGCAACCGCCGACTCGTCCTCGACGAGGTGTGGAGATCAGCCCCGTTGACGCGCAGCGACCTGGGTGCCAGTGTTGGGCTGGCGAAGTCGACGATCAAGGAGATATGTGACGGCCTCATCGCAGACGGGTTGTTAGAGGAAGTGGCGGCCCGCCGCGGCAGTGGACGTCAAGGCCGGCCCGCACTTCAGCTGAAGATCTCCTCCCAGCGGGGCTACCTGCTCGGGATTGACATCGGTGCCGACAAGGTGATCTCCCGGGTCGCCACTATGGCCGGTGAGACGCTCGCGACGGTGAGGACCAGTACGAGAAAGCCTTCGGCCAGGCATGTCCTCAAGGTCGTTCGCACCACGGTCGAGTCATCGCTGACAGAGGCGGGGGTCACGTCAGATGAGATTCTGACGACGGTCGTCGGTACGCCTGGAGTGGTGGCTCCAGTCACGGGAATCGTGACTCTGGCACCGCAGATAGATGGGTGGGAAGGAATTCGGCTGGCATCCGTGATCGCAGACGCGCTAAACCTGCAAAGGGAGCATGTCGCCGTCGAACGCCAGACGGACCTCGCCACGCTCGCTGAGGCGCGCTATGGTGCGGCCAAGGATGCCCACTGCGCGGTCTATGTCCACCTGGGAATCGGTATCGGCGGCGGCATCATAATCGACGGTGAACTCTATCGAGGTGCGGCCGGGGCCGCTGGCGAGATTGGGTATCTACCGCATTCCTTCGGCGACCTGGCGCCCCCTCGCAGCGGTGTAGGCGCTTGGGAGTGGGCGGCCGGCGGACGCGCATTTGCCAGGCATGGTCGGGAGGCCGCCGCGGATTCCTCCGGGGCCCGCCTGAAGGAGCTGGCCGGCGGAAGAGCCGATCAAGTCAGTGCGAAGATAGTCTTCACTGCAGCGGCTGAAGGGGACCGGACGGCACTGAGACTCGTCAGATGCCTCGTCCATCGCATCGCCGTTGGCATCGCTTCGGTCGTCTGCGTCCTCAATCCCGAGTACGTGATTGTCGCTGGCGGCATCTCCCGTGCAGGTGACCCGCTGGTGGATCTCCTGGAAGGCGAACTGAAGAACCTAGTTCCCGTCATGCCGCAAGTCTGCCTCTCTTCGCTCGCGGACGAGGGCGCGGTCACAGGCGCCATCCATCGGGCCAGCACGCACACGTTCGACCGGCTTTGTCCTGTAGACGGTGGGGCCCGT
>JADGPH010000008.1 GCA_017882555.1 Thermoleophilia bacterium | reverse complement strand
GGGGCCGACCGCGATCGCACGCATCGATCATCCGCACCGGCGGTCCCGCGGACGGATGCGCTTGGACACGAGGGCCCTTGTGGGGCGGCGTCTCGGATGACGCGACGCCCTACAAGGGCCTTTCACAATGACCTCGGGCGTCGCCAGCACAGGATCGCGCCGTTGAGTTCCCCCTCGGGGAAATCGATCTCGCCATCCCTGGGCCAGGTCTCGCCGTCGGGCCCCAACGCATTGGATGCCGTGTAGCCCGGCACGACGTCGGCGCGGATGCGGATCATGTCGCGGTAATAGAGCAAGCTGCCCCCAGTTTCCCTGCGCACGAGGAATCGTGGATACCAGCGCAGCGACCGTGTGCACTCCATTCTGGGTGTGCAGGTGAGGGTTCATCACCCCGTTGGCGATCGAGACGACCGTCGAGGGCATATACGTACCATCTTGCTGGTGTCCGTCCAGCCGTCCTGATAGGTGTCCTGCCGCGTTCCGGCGACGGCCACCGGCAAGCTGCCGATTGGGACATCGTTGTTGAAGTTGCCGACACAGACCTGGTGCCGGTCCGGCAGTCTGCGCGGCGGCATCAACGTCCCGGCTAGTGCTGGTCGGGCCGCCGCCGATGTCAAGAGCGGCACCTTGCGCGACGACCCACACAGACGTCCGCAGGCGGATGGAGTGAGAATCAGCGCGGCAACTCCGACCACGACTGCGGAACGGGGGACCATGACGGGTATCGCCGGCCGCGATTACCATCCAACGATGGCAGCCCGGTTGCCGTATGAGGACCCGCTCGTGGGGCGTGGCGAAGGGGCCGATTTGTTAGGCTCACCCTGTTTCGCTCGCCCCAAGAGGCTCCCAATACCGATGATCGCGCGTGACCGGATCACACCAGCATTGATGTTCCGGGGGTTGCCCCAGGTGGGCGCACCGATTCAGCACGCGCGGCATTTCCGCTCCGAGGGACCCCAGGCGCGCCCATGACCGATCGGTCTCGGGGAGCGCGGAAGGGCTCGTCCACAGATCTCGGCGGTTTCGGGCCCACGTCCGCGGGTGCCGGGACGGTGCGTATGGACCCCGCCTTCATTCCGGTTCTCCTCTATCACGCGATTGGCGAGCCTGCGCGCGCGGGCCTCGAACGATTCACTTTGTCGGATTCCTCGTTCACTGAGCATGCTCAGATCCTCACCGCCCATCGCGACGGCGGGGCGACACCGTTGCTTATCGGGGACCTGGCCGATGGCCTTCGGGGCGAGCGCCCGCTGCCGACGCGCCCGTTCGCCGTCACGTTCGACGACGGCTATGACGACAACCTGCCGGCGATCATCGCCCTAGCAGAGGCGGGAATTCCGAGCACTATCTTCGTGACGGCGAGCTTCGTCGGCCAGTCGGGCATGCTCGACGCCCACGAGTTGCGTGAGCTCGCGCGGCATCCGCTGGTCGAGGTCGGTGCGCACGGGGTGCGACACATCCGGCTCGACGAGTTGTCGAGGTATGAAATTGCCGGAGAGCTCCGTGGGGGCCGCGAGTACTTGCAGGAGATCACGGGGGCGGGGATTGATTCGGTTGCGTATCCCCACGGGGCGCACGATCGCCGGGTGTTGGCCGAGGTTCGACGCGCGGGCTATTCCTCGGGTGTGGCAGTCAGGAACGCGTTGTCGCGCCCCGGCGATGACCCGTTCGCGATTGCTCGATGGACGATCCTCGACAGTCACTCGGCGCAGGACCTGCATCGCGTGCTTGGCGGCGGGCTCGCCATAGTCGGGTCCTCGGAGCGCCTGAGAACGCGTGGGTTCCGCGTCGTGCGCCGTAGCCGCCACCTTGTTCGCACGCTGACGGGGCGAGCCGGCTGAGCGTCGGACGTGACTCTGTCCCCCGGAAGCGCACGGGCACGGGCGTGAGGTGAAGCCGAAACTGGGGCGGGTGCAGGACAGGCAGGCGTGATGTGGCAGGGGTTGACGTGAGGTGAGGTCCGGCGGACGTGTTGTTGCGTCACGCGCCCATCGGCGCACCGATCACGCGCACGCGCCGAAGCAAAGGGCGGAGGTGTGCACCACGCGACAGCCCATGTGGTCCTTCGCCAACTGCAACCACGTCTTTCATCAGCAGGCGCGTGTGGGGCGTCGGTGAAGCGATCGTCGTGCGGGCGGCAGACGAGTCAGTCAGGAGTTCCTTATTCTGCTATCTGTTCGATTAAGTCGTGGCCAGCCATCCAGGTGGCCCGGCTCGACGAATAGGGGATGCGACGACTTCGGCGAGATCAGCTGGTGGGGTCCGTTGTTCGGGCCGGCTGGCCGAGTGCCGTCCGCCCATGGGGTGCGGGCGCATTGATGTCGAAGCGCCTCTTGGCACATTGGCGTCGGGCGCACCGCGTCATTCGCGTCGGGGACACTACCTGCCGGTTGTGGTGATGGACCGGTGCCAATGCGGGCATCATCGTGTGTCGCAGCGTTGCGCGAACTCCTGACACTCGTAGTCTGGCTGTCGTGAGTCGGAGCACTTGCTATCTCCCAGCGTGCCGAAGCGCGATGGTCGTCGGCCGGTGACCCCTCGCACGACAGGGATCATGATGGCCGCGGTGGCCGCATCGGGAATGAGCTGCGTCCTGTTGCTCGTTCAGGTCCAGGAAGCCCATCAATACCATTACTGGTACATGGCCTGGAACCTCGTTCTCGCGTGGATTCCGATGGTACTTGCCATGGTATTTGGCGCAGCCGCGGTGCAGCGCCGGGGAGGTCTCGTCCGACTGGTCCTCTTCGCCACCTGGCTGCTGTTTCTTCCGAATGCCCCATACATGGCGACGGATGTGATCCACCTTCGATATAGCCCGGTTCCACTGGTTCAGTACCTTATGTTCGCCGCGTTCGCGGCAACGGGACTGGTCCTCGGTCTGGGCTCGGCATACGTCATGAATTGCGCGCTATTGCTGAGGTGGAAGCGGGAACACGTTGTCGCGTTGGTCTACGGATGCCTTGTTGTCTGCGGGATCGGGCTCTACGTAGGCAGGGTGGTCCAGTTGAACAGCTGGGATGTCGTTGTTGCTCCGGACAAATTCGCCCGTGCGCTGGCTAGTCACGTGGATAACCTCGACGGGCTCGCCGACGCGGTGTTGTTTGTGGCTGTGGTCGCCAGCGTGCTGGTCCTCACGTATTTCATTTTTTCACGTTTCGCTGGAGGCGCCAAGGCGCGGGGGTGACTCGGATCGGGTCTGGGGCGTCAGGGTGGCGGGCACGCTGCCTTCGTGTCGAACGCCGTCGCACGGGGTACAGCGTCCCCGGCGGCCCCCGTGCCGTGAGCCGGTCACAGTGCATCGCGGCGAGGCCGAGGACTCGGGTGGTCCGGACCCAAGGGCCGGTCCCGAGCTGTCGATGAGACTGCAAGCCCGCACAAATCCAGCTCCGTCCTGCACCAGCGGTCGCGCGCGCCCTTGCGCCCACCCCCCGCTTGAGGGATGTTGCGCTCCACGATCAGAGGATCACTCTCCGTATCCGCGGCGCCCGCCTGTTGGCGGTTGCGCGATGACCCACGGCGGCGTCCATTAGCGGGCGATGTGGTCCCAGCGCCCCCGGCCCTCTAACATCGCTGCATGACGACCGAGGAGAGCGACCTGATGAATGTGCGTGAACAGGCCGTTGGTTCACGAGGTCGGCGTGCGCTGGGCGTTCGCACCAGGTTTCCGACGGTCGACGTTGTGATCTGCGCGTACACGGTTGAGCGTGAGGCGCTACTGCGACGCGCCACCGCCTCGGTGGTCGAGCAGGAGCAAGCTGTGCGCATCATCGTCGTCATCGACTATGGTCCCGATCTATTGAACGCGCGCTCCAGTGGTCCTGGGCTGGGCGATGGCGTCGAGCCTCACGAAAACATCTACGAACGGCGACTTTTCGGTGCGCGAAACACCGGATTGGGTCTCGCAACGGCTGACATCGTGACGTTTCTTGACGACGACGCGTGCGCCGACCCCACGTGGATGGAATCTCTCCGCCAGGCAGATACCGACCAGGAGATCGCTGGCACGGATGGGTGGGTCACACCGGAGTGGGAGGGCGCGTCGCCCGGATGGGTCCCCGATGAATGCCTCTGGATCGTCGGGTGCTCGTATCGCGGACTTCCGACCGGTCCGATGGCGGAGATTCGCAATCCGATCGGGGCGAACATGTCCACGGTAAGATCCCACTTGACAGCAGCCGGCGGGTTCGGCCGCATCGGGACAACGCCCCTCGGATGCGAAGAGACTGGAGCGGCAATTCGGGTGCGCGCCAGCGCCCAATCGGAAAAGATCGTGCACCTCGACGGCGCTCGAGTAGACCACTCTGTGCCGCGTTCCCGGGCAACGTGGTCATGCTCTTGCAAGAGGTGCCTGGCAGGGGGGCCGTCGAAGGCGATTGTCACCCACGCGGCTGGGAGGGCCGACGGCCTCTGTTCGGGACGGCCCTATGTGCTGCGCAATCTTCCAACCGGCATGCTGCGCGGAGTCGGCGACACCCGCCGCGCCGATGCCCCTGAGCTCTTGCGGTCCGGTGCGATTGTCGCTGGTCGTGCGCTCACGGCGCTTGGATACCTCTCCGTCCGACCGGGGCCGCTGAAGAGTTCGCAGGACGGGGCGTCCCAACCCGTGCGCGCGGCCCGCATGGGCCCTTTGCGCGTGCGCTGGTGTATCCCGATACTCCTCGCCGCGGGGACCGGAACAGGGGCTTCGGCGCGTTGGCGTGGAGCGGTCAGGCGTCGCCGCAAGATCGGTGTCACGTGATGGCGGCGAGTGAGTCCGCAATCGCGGTGCGGCGGTACGAATGGTCGCCTGGCGCTCCACCGGTTGACATCGACCTCGGGTTGTCCCGGGACGGTTGGGTCTATCGACGCGCGCTGGTGCTCGTGGAACGGGACGGTGTCCCCTGGGGAGTCGTCGACGTGCCGGTGCAGGACGGGGTCGTCCAGGGACACCTGGTGGAGAGCATGGCCGGCGCGAAGATCAACGCAGGCCTTTGGCCATCTGCGGACAGTCTCGTGCTGGATGCTCCGGCGATCCGCCTGCGCGTGGTCATTCCCACATGCAACGACGCAACGCGCGTAGTGCGCGCCGTCGCCTCGCTGCTGCGCGCGCCCGACCCGGCTCTGGAAGTCGTCGTGGTTGAGAATCGGCCGCGTGGCTCGACGGTCGAGGGTGTCCTTGCCGATGCGTTCCCCGACGAATCGCGATTGGGCTACCGAGAGGAGCCCCGGCCCGGAATCTCACGTGCCCGCAATTGCGGGGCGGAGGGGGTCACGGAGGGGCTCATTGGTTTTTTCGACGACGACAGCGTTGCCCACCCCCACTGGGCCACAGCGATGCGTGCTGTCGCGGGCGGCGACAGTGAGCGTCCGGTTGGGATAATGACAGGGCGCATTCTTCCGCTTGGTCTCGAGAACCACGCCCAGTTGCTATTCCAACGGTTTACCGGCTTCGGGGCAAATGATCTCGGGGGCATCTACCGGCTTGACCGCCCGCCCGAGGGCAGTTGGTTGTTCCCATATGCTCCGGGGACGTTTGGGTCCGGGGCCAGTCTGTGCCTACCCGCGCCGGCATTCTCCGCCCTTGGAGGCTTTGACCATCGGTTGGGCACCGGCAGCCCGGCGAGGGGTGGCGAGGATCTTGACATGTTCGTACGCGTCTTGTACTTGGGATATTCGGTCAGGTACGTGCCGCAAGCGGTGGTGTGGCACGAGCACCCAGACTCCCTCGGGGGTCTCCCGAGGAAGGCGTTTGCGTATGGGGTCGGGCTTTCCGCCATGATGTTCAAGCACGCGGTCGCCGGGCCCGACCGGGCGGGCTTTGCGCGGCGGATACCGGCTGGGTTGTTCCGCTTGGTGGAGTTGCACTCGAGTAAGCGTTCCCCCGGGCCGCACGGCTTCTCGTGGCGTCTCACAGCGATGGAAGCGATGGAGCTCCTCGGTGTGCTGGCAGGACCGGTGGGGTATGTGCGGAGCACGCGCCGAGGGCGTGATGGGCGCCGATGATGCCCGATCCGATCCAACGACCCCGGGAGTCGCTGTCATCCGCGAGGAATCGCGGGCGGGCCGCGACCGGTCGCCCCGACCGACACGTGCCCCGGAGTGCATGCGCGCTCATGGTCAGCAGGTTGCCCACACGCGGCGGCGGCGTGTCTTGGCGACTCGCCCTTCGGCTTGACGCGCCCGCGCAGGTCGGCGTCATCTGCTCGTGACGTGACCGGCTGGACACACGAACCGCCGTTCGGCTGGGTCGAGGTTGTCGCCATGGCGACATCCGCCGCGCTCTGTGTGTCGCTTGTCGCACCGGTGCCATCGACCTTGCGGTTCCTGCTGTCGGTGATGTTCGTGGCGTTCGGACCGGGCACCGCCATCCTTGTCGTGTTGGGGGCGCGCGCTGTCACGAGCCTGAGAGTTGGGCTCGTCGTTGCCCTCGGAATGGCGACGACCGCGCTCGTCTCCGAATCGCTCTTGTGGATCGGGGCCTTTTACCCCCGCCCGACGGTCGCCGTGGCCGCCGGTGCGGTGTTCACTACTGTTGCCATGGCGTCTCGGCGGTCACGAACACGTTCGGGCACCGCGAGAGGGAGCGATGCGCTATCTGGGCACGTCGACCCCGAAATGGGGCCGGGCGATCGCACGACGCGCGTGAGGTCCAGGGCGGGCACAGACGTAGTCGAGTAGGGCTGACGCGATCTTTGCGCCGCGCCGGACGTCGCCATGGTGTACGACCCTGGTGGGAGCATCGTCTGCCGGCATTCCCCACTGGGCGCGTAGCCATTCGGTGTAACGAGGCATCTGGTCGAGCGGTGGGAGTGGTCGCTTCTTGGCGAGCCGTCCCGCATCGCTGACAGCGCGACGAGGATGCCATAGGCGATCTCATATCACCTGAATTTCGCCCTAAGACCCCCCTTGCATCCGCGGCTTCGATGCGACCTATACGGATGGATGCACCCTGTACTAGGCGAATGGGCGTTCCGAGCTGGTGGATGGTCAGTGATCGTTGGCCTCATTGATTGACGCCGCGCCAGCGGCTGACGTTGAGAGAACCCCGTCTCAAAGTGCCGCACGGAAAGGGTTTCCGACATGATTGGCCCCTTCTATCTCCACGTTCCAGACCAGGTCCGTATCCCTGGGATGCAGCAGAGGATTGCCTCCCGTTCGGCGTCAACGCTGGCAGTGAACACCCCGGCAACGGAGACTCGCAACCAGCGACGTGCTCGGGGCGCGAGGGTCACAGCGGTGATCCCGGCGATGAACGAGGCAGAGAACCTTCCTCACGTCTTTAAGTGTCTCCCGTCAATTATCGATGAGGTCATCTTGGTCGACGGACACTCGCACGATGACACCATCGCCGTGGCTCGCCGGTTACGACCGGACGTGCGTGTGGTTACGCAGACCCATCGCGGCAAGGGCAACGCCCTCGCGTGCGGGTTTGCCGTAGCGATCGGAGACATCATCGTCATGCTCGATGCCGATGGGTCGACCGACCCCGCAGAGATCCCCTTGTTTGTTGCAGCGCTTCTCGATGGCGCGGACTTCGTCAAGGGCTCCCGCTACATGACGGGTGGCGGCAGCGACGACCTTACCCGACTTCGCCGCGCGGGTAACAGCTTCCTGACGAGCACCGTCAACACCTTGTTCGGTGTTCACTACACCGATCTTTGCTACGGCTATATGGCCTTCTGGCGCGACTGCCTTCCGCAACTGGCAGTTGACTGCACAGGGTTCGAAGTGGAGACCCTGTTGACCCTGCGGGCGGCGCGGGCCGACTTGAATGTGACGGAAGTTCCCAGTGTCGAACGCAATCGGATCTCCGGCGTGAGCAATCTGCGCCCCGTGCATGATGGGCTCCGGGTCATGCGTACGATCCTTCGTGAACGCTTCATGCGTGATCGCACCGCCGCCTTCGCACCCGCATGGGCCGCGGTCGCAGGGCAGCTGACCCATGACGCAGACTGCGCCAACACGGAGCCCTTGCTGTAGAATCGCGGACTTGGGCGCCTTCGCCAACAGCTTGTTGCCCATGCCGTGGTACGGCTCCACAACCACGCCTGTTTGGGCCGACGTCGCCCAGAGCGGTCGCTTCCGGCAGGCTGCTACCCCCGACTTGGGGG
Organism: Thermoleophilia bacterium; assembly: GCA_017882555.1. Lineage (GTDB taxonomy): Bacteria > Actinomycetota > Thermoleophilia > Miltoncostaeales > Miltoncostaeaceae > CAITWD01. The sequence continues at coordinate 1,673 of JADGPH010000008.1, read as the reverse complement.
CTCCGAGCCTCCCACGGCGCCCGGCGTGCCCGGTATGACCTATGCGCGGCACGGGCTGTGACCGGCACGCCGTCGGTTCGCGCACCTGAAGGACCGCTAAGGGTCCCGAACCTCTTCAGCACGCTGCCGGATCTCGCGCGTCTGGCGGCGTCAGAGCTCGAACGTGAGTCCTGGCTCGACGGTTATCTGCTCACTGCGGGTGTGAGCCAACTCATCGATGACCACCTTCAGCCGGACCCGTTGGCGCTGCGTCGCGCCACAGCATTGCTCGCGAAGGACGGAGGATCAATCGGGCGGGCGGTCGCGGCTACGGTCACTGGTCCGAGCGCGAACGCACTCGACCCACTCGTCCGCATCGGTCCCGCGGCCGGCCGCGTCCGGCGTCTGCAGATGATCGTGGAGGCAGGTCTCCAACAGCTCGCGGATCTCGTGGTCGAACCAGGCAGAGCGCTGGTCGGGCTGTCGTCACTCGGTGACCTCAAGGAATGCTACGAGATGCTTGATGGGTCACCTTCGCGGCTGCCGCGGGCTCTTCGGGATGAGATCGTCCGCCTGCCGGCGTGCTTTCGCAGCTTCGATCAGCACCCAGAAGACCTGCGGCGAGTCGTCCGTGACTTCGCCGACGCCCACCCCGACCGGTTCCAGCCGCTGCTCGTCGTCGGCGTTCGCACCTCTGGGAGCTACCTTGCCCCGCTGTATGCTGCGCACCTGCGCGCTGAGGGCTATGCCGAGGTCGACGCGCTCACGATGCGTCCCGGGCGGCGCCTACACGCGCGGGACGGGGCCCGCCTGAGAGCGCTTGCGGCGCGTGGCGGGCTCGCGCTGGTGTGTGACGATCCGCCGGGCACCGGAGGCTCGATCGCCCGAGTCGCAACGCAGCTCCAGAAAATGGGCATCCCCCAGGGATGCATCGTCCTCCTTTTAGCGCTCTTCGAAGACGCGGACGAGCTCCCGCCCGTGCTTGCGGGCTACGAGTCCGTTCTCTTACGCTTCGAGGACTGGTCCATTCATCGGCGCCTCGGTGACGATGCCGTGCGGGATGGGGCCGACCAGTTACTCGGCCCCGATCGCGACGTCCTGGCCGCCGAGAGGGTACGCTTGCGCGTTCCGCGGTCCGGCCGCGGGCATCTCAAGGCAGTGTTCAGGCTCACGGTCGCTGACGCTCGAACGGGAAGCCGCGGCGAGGAGTACCTGTCAGTCGAAGGCGTCGGCCTGGGCTACTTCGGGAATCATGCGATCGCTGTCGTTGAACCGCTGCACGAGTTCCTGGCTCCCGTATTCGGGGTGCGGGACGGCCTGCTGTTCCGCAAATGGATGCCGGATGACGCCAGGGCCGATCTCTTGCCGCCAGAAGCTCGGGTCGCGACTGCGTCTCGCATTGCGAAGTACATCTTCACGCGCAATCGCCTGCTCGGCCTCACGGAAGACGTGACCCTTCGCCAAAGCGGGCAATACCCCGTTTGGGAGGCGGTCAGTATGCTCGTCAGCCGCGCCTGCGGCCCAGCGTGGCCGGTCGGGAGAACGCTCGTCACAGATCGCGTCGTGAAACGCCTTCTCCGCGTATCGCGTCCGTCGGTCATCGACGGACGAGCCGAACTTTCGCAGTGGTTCACCGAGGACGGCCCGGAGGGCATGGTGAAGGTCGACTGGGACCAGGGCTCCTCGTGGAACCT